>CAMCUJ010000128.1 GCA_945878965.1 uncultured Clostridia bacterium | reverse complement strand
ATGAGGTATAGAATTTTCTCCCCGAAATTTATCGGGGATTTTCTTTTTGTAATAATTTCATCTTGGTTTAAATAATATTATTTAAGGGGTTGTCCCAAGGCTTAATATTATCTGAATTATAGGAGGAAAAATAAAAATGAAAGGAATACAATTTAGAAAAAGATTAAGAAGCTGCATAGGCTTAAATCATAAAAATGAGAGTAAAAGAATATATCTTATTCCGGTGATAAGTCTTATTATAGGTACTGTTCTCGGGACGGCGGCAGCTTTGGTTTTAAGCTGTGATACGGCTCAGAAGGTCAGTGAATATCTTAATAATTTCTTTTCGGTATATTCGCTTCATGGAGTTAATAAAGGTGAGATATTTAAAATTTCAATGTATAATAATCTGAAAATGCTTCTTATTTTGTGGGTGAGCGGTTTGTCGGTGTTTTTATTGCCGTTTCTTTCCGTTTATATAGTAGGAAAAGGCTTTAAGCTTGGCTTTGCAATTTCATTTCTGATAAAAACCTATTCTTACGCAGGTGCATTTTTATCTTGTACCTCTATGTTGTCGCAGGCACTTATTATAATTCCGACTCTTATAATTTTCTCGGCTTATAGCATAAGACTTGCTTTAAAGCTTAAATGGATAAGAAGAAACAAGATTAGCGGTGATGAGAAAAGAAAGCTTTTCCTATCTAATCTTTCGGCAATCATTTTATCGGTTCTTGTTATGATATTTGCTTCATACATAGATTCATATATTGTTCCGCTTATTTCTGTTCCTATTTATATGGGACTTAGTTAAAATAATTAAAAAAGTTTTGTAAAAGGTATTGTAAATTTCTAAGATTTTTTGTACAATAATTATATGCGATATTTTAATTAAGTTATTAACAGGAGGAGTATGAGTTGGAACGCCTTGTTTTAAAATATATAGAATTTTTAAAGAATGAAGGCGGGAGTTCCGAAAATACACTGAATTCGTATATGTCTGATTTGAAAATGTATATACGATATCTCAGAAATAACAATATAACTGAATTTACTGATACCGATACGGATACAATTAATTTATATATACATCTTTTGATTGATGAAAATATGTCAAAACGTACAATTTCACGCAAGCTTTCGGTACTTAAATCGTTTTATGGATTTTTGAAGGATAATGATATAATATCTAAAAATCCGGCGGAAAGCATTGAAGGTGTTAAGACTGAAAAACTGAACATGACGGCTGTTTCAAATATGGAGGCTGATTTTATAATAAATCTTCCCGATATCGGAGAATACAGCGGTATAAGGGATATGGCGGTTTTGGAAACACTTTACGGAGCGGGTATACGAATCAGCGAGGTTATAAAGCTTAAGCTTTGCGATGTGGATTTTAAGGAGAATATAATTACTTTAAGAACAGAGAAGAAATCCCGAACCATACCGATGTATGAAAGGCTTGCCAATATTCTTGAAATTTATATTAAGTATTCAAGACCGAGGTTTGTTAAGAAGGATGACAATGAAATTTTATTTCTTAACAAAAGCGGCTGTAATTTCAGCAGGCAGGGTATTTGGAAAATGATTAGGAAGTACATAGATAAAATTCCCGATGGAAAAGATATAACTCCGAATAAGCTAAGGCAGTCAATGCTGGTTCATTTATTTGAAAACGGAGCAGATGAGGAGTATATTCAAAGCTTTGCGGGGTATAAAGATTTCTATTCGCTTAAAAGATATAAGAATGCGGCAAAATACAGAAAACAAAAGCTGAGCCGCAGGATTAAAGATCCCGATTTAAGGCTGTTAAGGGTGCATCCGAGGAAAACGGCTAAGTGTTTTGAAATTAATAAATAGTTAATTGTTAATTATACAATAAAAAATAAACTTATACAGACAGGAGAAAAAGAAATATGAAGGTAATGGTTATAAGCGGCGGCGGAAGAGAACACGCAATTATTTGGAGCTTAAGCAAGAGTGCTTTGGTGGACAAGATATATTGTGCACCGGGAAACGGCGGAATAGCACAGCTTGCGGAGTGCGTTAATATAGGCGTTCTTGACTTTAAGGCTCAGGTTGAGTTTGCGAAGAAAGAGAATATTGATATGGTTGTAGTAGCACCGGATGATCCTCTTGCAAACGGAGCGGTTGACTATTTTGAAGAGAACGGAATACGTGCATTCGGACCAAACAAAGCGGCGGCCGTAATTGAGGGAAGCAAGGTTTTCGCTAAGGATTTAATGAAGAAATACAATATTCCTACAGCGGCTTATGAGGTATTTGACAACAGTGCAAATGCTATAGCTTATATAAAGGAGCAAAACAGCTATCCGGTTGTTGTAAAGGCCGAGGGCTTGGCACTTGGAAAGGGAGTAATTATTGCAAATGATTTTTCTGAGGCTGAGAGTGCGGTTCACGAGATAATGGACGATAAGGTATTCGGCGAGGCAGGCGGAAGAATTGTTATTGAGGAATTCCTTACGGGACCTGAGATTTCGGTTCTTGCGTTCACCGACGGAAATGTTGTAAAGCCTATGGTATCGGCGCAGGATCACAAAAGAGCATTTGACAATGACGAGGGTCTTAATACAGGCGGAATGGGAACATTCTCTCCGAGCCGTATTTACACAAAGGAGCTTGAAGAAGAATGTATGAACAACATATTCCTTCCTACGATAAAGGCTATGAATGCTGAGGGCAGACGCTTTAAGGGTGTATTATACTTCGGACTTATGAGTACAAAGGACGGAGTTAAGGTTATTGAGTATAACTGCCGTTTCGGCGACCCTGAAACTCAGGTAGTGCTTCCAAGACTTAAGACAGATTTGGCAAGGATTTTCAGTGCGGTTATAGATGAGAAGCTTTCTGAAGTTGAGATTGAATGGGAGGACAATGCGGCAGTATGCGTAGTTCTTGCATCGGGAGGTTATCCTAAGAGTTATCAAAAGGGGTATGCGATAGACGGAATTGAAAAGGCGGAAGAAAACGGTGCTGTGGTATTCCATGCCGGAACTAAGCTTGAGGACGGAAAATATCTTACAAACGGCGGACGAGTTCTTGGTGTTACGGCGGTCGGTGATAATCTTGATGACGCTATTAAGAAGGCTTACGGCTATGTTGATTATATTTCGTTTAAGGATATGCACTTCAGACACGATATTGGAATAAAGAAACAGTAGCGACGGCGGTCGCATTCACTCGGCAACGGCGAGGAAAGCGAGGCGGAATAGGGACAAGGGACATAAACTAATTTCCCAATAGTCAGGAGTGTGAAACTAATGAAAGAAAGAATTTATACCGTACCTCTTAACGAGGCGTTTGACGCTGATACCGAGTGTGCATTTTGTGAGCTTCATAAAAAGCTTAATGAGGATGCACTCCGTTATACCTTAGGCGCATCATATATGGAGGAGGATGTCCGTGAAACTACAGATAATCTCGGCTTCTGTAAGGCTCACTATAAGGAAATGTATGATGTTCAGAACAGACTCGGACTGTCGCTTATTTTAAGTACGCATCTTAAAAAGATTAACGAAAAGCTGGATAAGGCTCTTAAATCCGATTTTAAAACTCTTGACTCTGCTGAAAAAACGAGAATATTTAAGAAAGCGGATTCCGATAAAATGTCTAAAACGGCGGAGCTTATTTCAAAGACTGAGGACAGCTGTTTTATATGCGAAAAAATTAAGAGCAGTATGGATAGATATGTAGAAACATTCTTTTTTCTCTGGCGGACAGAGCCGGATTTTAAAAATAAGGTTTTAAATTCAAAGGGCTTTTGCATTGAGCATTTCGGAGTCCTTATAGATGAGGGAAAATCAAAGCTTAATCAAAAGGAATATGCCGAGTTCATCGGAAAAATCGCACCTATCGTTCAGGAAAGCCTTAAAAGGGTAGAGGAAGAACTGTTATGGTTTATTAAGAAGTTTGACTATAGATTTGATGATTTGCCGTGGAAGAATTCCAAAAATTCCTTGCAGAGAGGAA
The DNA here is from genome assembly GCA_945878965.1 of uncultured Clostridia bacterium. Taxonomy (GTDB): domain Bacteria; phylum Bacillota; class Clostridia; order Monoglobales; family Monoglobaceae; genus CAMCUJ01. The sequence goes on along the minus strand of CAMCUJ010000128.1, from coordinate 867 downwards.
TACTCAAAACGGCAGGAGTATTGGTTGATAAAATTAATTATGATGAGGCGGACGAATAATTATGGACGATAAGACATTAAAAATGTACAAAAGCCTTACAGAGCTTGCAAGAGAAAGCTGTAAAAACTCTTACTCGCCGTATTCAAATTTCAAAGTCGGCTGTGCGGTTATGTGCGGAGATAATGTATATACCGGCTGTAATGTCGAGAATGCCTCATACGGAGCCTCAAACTGTGCTGAGAGAACGGCAATATTTACAGCTGCTGCAAACGGTGAAAGAAAAATTGATATTATAGCGATTGCGGCGGAAAATTCAGACGGAAAGCTTTGTGACGTTACTCCGTGCGGAATTTGCAGACAGGTTATAGGCGAGTTTTCACACGAGAACACCAAGGTTTTGCTTTTAAAACAAAACGGAGAGCTTGAGGTTTATGATTTTGATAAGCTTTTGCCGTTTAAATTTACGCTTTGATTTTTGTAATAAATGCTGTTTTGCGGCTTACAAACGACTGCCGGGGGGAAATGAAAAATGAGAATGTATGATATTATTCAGAAAAAGAAGAATGGGTTTGAGCTTACAAACGAGGAAATCGAGTTTGTAACTCTTGAATACACTAACGGAAATATCCCTGAATACCAGATGTCAGCGTTTCTGATGGCAGTTTGTCTAAGGGGAATGACTGATGACGAAACCGCATATCTTACAAGAGTTATGGCAAATTCGGGAGAGGTACTTGACTTAAGCGGTATAGACGGAATTAAGGTAGATAAGCACTCAACCGGCGGAGTCGGAGATAAAACCACGCTTATAATTGCACCTATTGCGGCGGCGTGCGGTGCTAAGGTTGCAAAGATGTCGGGAAACGG
>CAMCUJ010000127.1 GCA_945878965.1 uncultured Clostridia bacterium | reverse complement strand
TAACAAAGGATTTATTTAAAAAATATCCGACGATTGAATCATTTGCCGTTGCCGATGAGCTTGAGCTTCAGCAGGATATAAAATCCACAGGCTTTTTCAGAAACAAGGCAAAAAATATTATAGGAACTGCAAAAATGCTGCTTGACGAATTCGGCGGAGAAGTTCCCTCCGATATGAAAAGCCTTTTGAAATTACCGGGAGTCGGCAGAAAAACCGCAAACCTTGTAAGAGGTGATGCTTTCGGCATTCCGGGAGTTGTAGTGGATACTCATGCAACAAGAATCTCAAATAAGCTTGGATTTACCCAAAATTCAGATCCTTATAAAATTGAGATTGATTTAATGAAAATTCTGCCTGAAGAAATATGGTCAAAATTCTGTCATCAGCTTGTATATCACGGCAGAGCATACTGTAATGCCCGTTCCCCGAAATGCGAACTGTGTCCAATTGCTATGTACTGCCCTCAATTTAATTCGTAATTAATCAAAGACGAAGATTAAGCTGAAAACTCGGTAAAATGAGTTTTTGGCTTTTCTTTTTATTCACACATTTCAATAAGGCGCAGAGCGCCGTTATTCAACGTTTTCGGTGGGAAAAAGGTACTCCCGCCGAAAAAATCAAATACCTTCTGAATAAAATTCAAACAAGGTGCTTAAGTTATAATGTTAAGTCAATAATCCTTCTGACACTCTATACCGATTATCTAATTGATAAAACATTGACAAATACACGGATATATGATATATTAAATACGGCTTTAGCAGTTTATCATAACTGTACATTTTGATAATGCTAAGGCTTGTCCTTGCCCTTGATTAACTTAATGGATAAATATAATAATATGGGTAAGCAGCAATATTCAAAAAGGAGCTGAATTAAATGACTGTTTGCGTGTATGGAGCATCAAGCAAAGAAATAGATGAAAAATACATAACGGACGGCGAAGAACTTGGAAGGTTACTTGCCTTAAGAGGTCATACTCTGGTTTTTGGTGCAGGAAATAACGGTCTTATGGGAGCTGCCGCAAGGGGCTGTCACTCAGAAAACGGTCGGGTTATAGGCATTGTGCCGTCCTTTTTTAATGTTGACGGCGAATTATATGATTCCTGTGACGAAATTATACGAACCTCCACAATGCGTGAGAGAAAACAGTTTATGGAGGAGCGTTCGGACGCTTTTGTAATGACTCCCGGCGGCATCGGTACGTTTGAAGAGTTTTTTGAAATTTTAACACTTAAACAGCTTGCAAGACATAATAAACCGATTGCAATTCTTAATACAAAAGGTTATTTTAATCCTATGCTTAAAATGCTTGAGTTTGCAGTCAGAGAAAAATTTATGATCGATAAATGCCTTAAGCTTTGTGAGTTTTTAGATTCTCCAAAGGCGGTTTTGGATTATATCGAAGGCTTTGAAGCTGAAAATTACAGACTCAGCGAGCTTAAGAATATTTGATTTGTTTACTTAAGGCTGAGTTTTGATTTCTGTTTTGTAATAATATCACTGCAAGTGTAAAAAGTACTTGTTGCAAAACCCTATATATTGTGTTATGATATATATACAAAGAATATATAGAGTAAATGAAAATCAGAAGTTAAAATTCAGAAATAAAAAAATACATTATGCTGAATTAAATATGGGTTTTTGCCTAAAAATATAGTAATAACAAAAAACAGCGTTTGTTATTTGAATACAAGACAGCATAAAAATTGGCATTAAGCCTGTTTTAGGAGGAAAAGAAATGTTCAAAAATATGCAGCCTGAATGGGAAGGATTCAGCACAGGAAAATGGAATAAAGAAGTAAATGTGAGGGATTTTATACAGAAGAATTACACATTATATGAGGGCAACGAGGAATTTTTGGCACCTGCGACCGAGGCTACAAAGAAGCTTTGGGATATGGTAATGGAGCTTTCAAAGCAGGAGCGTGAAAGCGGCGGAGTTCTTGATATGGATACAAAGATAGTATCAACGCTTACATCACACGGAGCGGGCTATCTTGACAAGGAGCTTGAAACGATAGTGGGTTTTCAGACAGACAAGCCGTTTAAGAGATCGCTTCAGCCGTTCGGCGGTATAAGAATGGCACAGAATGCTTGCCGTGAGAATGGTTATGAGGTAGACCCCGAGGTTGTAGATATATTCACAAAATACAGAAAAACTCATAATCAGGGCGTATTTGACGCATATACTCCCGAAATGAGAATGGCGAGAAAATCTGCTATTATAACAGGACTTCCTGACGCATACGGCAGAGGCAGAATTATAGGTGACTACAGACGTGTTGCCTTATATGGAATAGATTTATTGATAGAGGACAAGAAGCATCAGCTTGATACATCACTTGTAAGAATGACTTCAAAGAATATCAGACTTCGTGAGGAGCTTGCAGAACAGCTTAGAGCGCTTGAAGAGCTTAAGCAGCTTGGTGCAATATACGGTTTTGATATTTCAAAGCCTGCAAAGAATGCTAAGGAAGCCATACAATGGTTATACTTTGGTTATCTTGGAGCGGTTAAAGAGCAGAACGGTGCGGCAATGAGTCTTGGAAGAACATCAACCTTTCTTGATATTTATATTGAACGTGACCTTAAGAACGGAGTAATTACCGAGCAGGAGGCACAGGAATATATTGACCACTTCATTATGAAGCTAAGACTTGTTAAGTTTGCAAGAACACCTGAATATAACGAATTATTCTCCGGTGACCCTACATGGGTAACAGAGTCAATCGGCGGCGTTGGCATAGACGGTCGTGCTTTGGTAACAAAGAACTCATTCAGATATCTTCATACGCTTGATAACCTTGGCACAGCTCCGGAGCCGAATATGACAGTTCTATGGTCAACAAAGCTTCCTGAGAATTTCAAGTCGTACTGTGCTAAGATGTCTATTAAGACCTCATCAATCCAGTACGAGAATGATGACCTTATGAGAGTTACACACGGTGACGACTACGCAATAGCTTGCTGTGTATCTTCAATGCGTGTAGGTAAGGAAATGCAGTTCTTCGGGGCAAGAGCGAACCTTGCAAAGTGCCTTCTGTATGCAATTAACGGTGGCGTAGATGAGAGAATGAAGGTTCAGGTAGGACCTAAATACCGTGCGGTTGAGGGTGATTACCTTGACTTTGATGATGTTATGGAAAAATATGACGCAATGATGGAATGGCTTGCAGGTCTTTATGTTAATACATTAAACATAATTCACTATATGCATGATAAGTATTGCTATGAAAAAATTCAGATGGCTCTTCACGACAGAGATGTAAAGCGTTATTTCGCAACAGGTATTGCAGGTCTTTCGGTTGTTGCTGACTCACTCAGCGCAATTAAGTACGCTAAGGTTAAGGCTATCCGTGACGAAAACGGAATAGTTGTTGATTACGAAGTAGAGGGTGATTTCCCTAAATACGGAAACAATGATGACAGAGTTGACAGCATTGCCGTAAACGTCGTTGAAACATTTATGGATAAGATTCGTAAGCATCACACCTACAGAGATAGTATTCCTACAATGTCAATTCTTACAATTACATCTAATGTTGTATATGGTAAGAAGACAGGTAACACACCTGACGGAAGAAAGGCAGGAGTACCACTTGCACCGGGAGCTAATCCGATGCACGGAAGAGATACAAACGGAGCGGCTGCATCGCTTTCATCAGTTGCAAAGCTGCCGTTTAAGGATGCACAGGACGGCATTTCAAATACATTCTCAATAGTTCCGGACGCTTTAGGCAAGGGCGATAAGGTGTTTGTAGGAGATTTGGACATTGCAATTGATTTTGACGAGGGCTGCTGCGAGGGAACAATTGACTGATTGATAATTAAATTGTTTGATAAGCTTTGGCTTTTCAAAATATAAAATTAAGAAAAGGAAAGGATGATAGAAATGAAAAATCAGCAGGTTGAAAATTTAGTTAGTTTGCTTGACAGTTATGTTGAGCAGGGTGGACATCATTTGAATGTAAATGTATTCACAAGAGAAACATTACTTGATGCTCAAAAGCATCCTGAAAAATATCCTCAGCTTACAGTAAGAGTTTCCGGATATGCGGTAAACTTCATAAAGCTTACGAAGGAACAGCAGGATGATGTAATATCAAGAACTTTCCATGAGGGAATGTAATTTATATGGAGGGTTATATACACTCAATTGAATCATTCGGCACAGTTGACGGCCCGGGAATACGCTTTGTCGTATTCCTACAGGGCTGTCCTATGCGTTGTTTATATTGTCATAATCCGGACACATGGAATTTAAAGGACGGAAAACTGACAGATACTGATGAGCTTATTTCCAAATTTAATTCGGTTAAGAATTTCACGAGGGGCGGAGTTACCGTAACAGGCGGTGAACCGCTTATGCAGGTTGAGTTTGTTACGGAATTTTTTGAAAAGCTGAAAAAGGACGGAATTCATACCTGCATTGACACATCCGGAATAACGTTTAATCCCGAAAATAAGGATTATATGAATAAGCTTGATAAGCTGCTCAGTCTTACGGATTTAGTTATGCTTGACATAAAGCATATAGATGATGAGGAGCATATGAAGCTTACTTCGCATTCCAACAAGAAAATACTTGAATTTGCGAAATATCTTAGTGATAAGGGTATAGAAATCTGGATACGTCACGTTGTTGTTCCGACTATTACCTTTAATGAAAAATATCTTTATGAGCTTGGAAGATTTATGGCACAGCTTAAAACGGTAAAGGCTCTTGACGTACTTCCGTATCACGATATGGGAAAGGCGAAGTATAAGGAGCTTGGGCTTGAATATAAGCTTAAGGATATAAAGCCGCTTGAAAAGGAAAAGGCGGAGCAGGCGAAGA
>CAMCUJ010000126.1 GCA_945878965.1 uncultured Clostridia bacterium | reverse complement strand
CTTAAAATGGTTAAAAGAGAGTTGGAGCTTGAGAGTGACGACAGATACGATAAAGTTTCAGAGCTTTTTGCGGGAATTTCATTTGAAAGGCTTGTCACCGTAAGGTGTAAGGATTGCCCTGAAATGAAGCCTTTTATGGAGAGGGCAAAGCTTTACCGTGAAATCATCAAAAAGGAAGTTCAGTCGGTTAAGGATATCCTGTCAATGACTCAGGAGGTAATGACGGAGCGTATTTGCGTTAATTATCCGAGAGTCAAAACCCTTAAAAATATTGTTATAAGAATTATGCGCAGGTTCAAGCGTGAAAAGCTGAGAAAGGGACTGCTTGATTTTAACGACCTTGAACACGAAATGCTTAATTTAATCCGAAACAGAAACGGAACGCCGACTGAGGCGGCTGAAGATTTAAGAAAAAGATATATTGAAATTCTGGTTGATGAGTATCAGGATACAAACTACATTCAGGACGCGATATTTAAAACTATTTCAAGAGATAACAAGAACATATTTATGGTCGGAGATATGAAGCAGAGTATTTATATGTTCAGAAACGCAGTTCCGAAGCTGTTCCTTGAAAAATACAACAGCTATGTTATTAAGAATAAAGCGGAGAGCGAAAACAACAGCAAGGGAAATCAGAGCGGCAGACTTATCCGCCTTAATAAAAATTTCAGAAGCCGCAGAGAGGTAATAGATACAGTAAACTTTGTTTTTGAGGGATTGATGTCTGAAAAGCTTGGCGACATTGATTATAAGGACGATGAAAAGTTAGATTTGGGTGCGGACTATCCAAAGTGCGTAAAAAACGAGATGGATACCGAGCTTATAATTGTTGAAAACACAGAAGAATACGGAATTAATAATTATGAGCTTGAAGCAAAAGCGGCAGCGCTTAAAATCAAACAGATGGTCGGAAGCTTTGAGGTATCGGGCAAGGAAAGCGGAGCTATGCGAAAGGCGGAATATAAGGATATAGTTATTCTTATAAGAAACGCAAACAGTCTTGCTTCCGTTTATGAAAATGTATTTTCGGAATATGGTGTTCCAATATATACGGGAGCGGGAAGAACCTATCTTTCATCGGTTGAGGTAAGAACCGTGCTTGCCTTTCTTCAGATAATAGACAATCCGTATCAGGATATACCGCTCGTTGCGGTTATGAGGTCACCTATGTTTGCCTTTACTGCCGATGAGCTTGCAAGAATACGTTCAACTAAGCGTAAGGGTTATTTTTATGACGCACTCATTGAAACGGTAAGACTCGGCGGATTTGAAAAGGCTGATAAATTCCTTAAAGAAATTATATCTATAAGAGTGAACAATGAGCGTCTTAATATTCACTCTCTTATATGGGATATTTATTATAAGTACAATTATTTCTCCATAGTCGGTGCTATGGATATGGGAAATACAAGACAGGAAAACTTAAGACTTCTTTACAACAGAGCGGTTGAATTTGAAAACAGCAGATTTGAAGGTCTGTTTGAGTTTATGAACTATATTGACAATATGGTTGAAAACGGAAAGGATTTAGCTGCCGTAAGTGATGTTGGAGAAAACGCAAATGTAGTAACACTTATGAGCATTCATAAATCCAAGGGTCTTGAATTTCCGATTGTTCTGCTTTGCGGTACGTCAAAGGAATTTAACAGTCGTGACGTTTCAAAGTCTGTTATGTGGAATGACAAGCTTGGAATTTCACTTAAATGCTATGATGATGAAATAAGGGCGTTATATCCGTCTGTGACTGCGGATATTATGGCTAAACATATTACCTCAAATCAGATGTCGGAGGAAATGCGTCTTCTTTATGTTGCACTTACACGTGCTAAAGAAAAGCTCGTTATATTTGCACCGATAGGCGGACGAGGAAGTAACTGGAAAAAAGTTGTGCTTGACAGAAATAATAAAATTATTAATTCTTATAAGATGAGCTTACATTCTATGCGTGACTGGATTTTATCTGTATTTATGATTCATAAGGATGCCGAGTGCTTAAGATTAATGAGTGGAATTGATGAAAGCATTGTCGATTTTAAGGCTGATTTTAATTTAAATTGCTTTGCTGTTTCAGATGCCGAGATTATTTCCGGCTGTGCTGATTTAACAGGTATCGAAGCTGCCGAAAATTCTGAAACGGCTGAAAACAGAACAGATATCGAAGAAACATCAATAGCTGAAATTGCTGAATATTCATATGATATGAGTGATATTTCAGAAAAGCTGTTTAAGAAATATAAGTTTAAAAATTTGGGTAAAATACCTGTGAAAATAAGTGTAACCGAGCTTAAGAGAATGAAGAATGAAGCTTTGGATGAGCTTGACGGCTTTAACGGCGGAGAAAATGAAATTAATATATTCGATAAAGAATTTATCGGCGATGAGTTAAGGCTTAAATCGGATAATATGAGTACTAATCATTTGCAGTCTGACGCTTTTAAAATTATTGACAGTCAGTCGTTTAAGAGGGTTGATGAAATAAGCGGAGCAAGCAGAGGAACGATAGTTCATTTTGTTATGCAGCATATAGATTTTAAAACTATAAATTCTGTCGACGATGTGAATTTTCAGATTGCCGAAATGATTAAGAACGGTATGCTTGATAAAGAACAGGCTGATAATGTTACTTCGGATATGATACTTAATTTTGCAAGCAGTGAATTATGCCGAAGAATGAATAATTCAAATGATGTTAAAAAGGAATTTAAGTTTTATACAACTGTTTCACCAAGTGAGATTTATGAGGATTATAGCTTAAATGGTGCAGATGATGAAAACATTCTTATGCAGGGTATTGCGGATTGTTTCTTTGAAGAAGACGGTGAGTTTGTTTTAATTGATTATAAGACAGATAATGTTTACGGAAAGGACATAATCAAGTATTCCGAGCGTTACAGACCACAGCTTGAGTATTATCGTAAAGCAATCGAGAAGATATTTGAAAAAAGGGTTAAGGAAAAATATATATATTATCTTGACTGTGCAAAAAGCATTGAAATTAAGTAAAAGATTAAAAAATCAGAGAGTAGGTGTATAAAGTGAAAGTATTAATACTTACAATCACTGCGGGACAGGGACACAACCAGACCGCAAAGGCTATAAGTGAATATCTGACTTCCATCGGAGTCGAAAGCACATATATGGACACGCTTGAGTATGTATCTCCGGTGCTTGCCGAAACAGTTTCAAACGGATATCTTATGTCTACAAAGGCAATGCCAAAGCTTTACGGCGGAATATATCAGATGGCGGAAAAACGAGATATGGAGTACAGATCCCATTCGCTTACCAAGATTACCGATACCATTCTTTCCAAAAAGCTCGTTAAATATATCAATGAAGAGTTCAGACCTGATATAATTGTATGTACGCATATTTTTTCAGCACTCTTAATAACACAGATAAGTGACAGACTTATCGATAATCCTAAAACAGTCGGAATTATAACCGATTTTACAATTCATCCGTATTGGGAAGATTCTGCGATGGATTATTATATTACTGCAAGTGAACTGCTCACAAATCAGGCGGTAAAAAAGAGTATTGCGGAAAGAAAAATTAAACCGCTCGGAATACCTATAAAGCCTAAGTTTGCGAAAAAGATTTCCAAAGCTGAAGCACGAAAAATTTTAGATATAGAGGATAAGAGTACGGTTCTTGTAATGAGCGGAAGTATGGGATATGGAAATGTAGTTGATATAATTAAAGACCTTGACAAATCAAAAGAAGATTTTCAGATTATATCAGTCTGCGGATACAACGATAAGCTTAAAAATAAAATTGACGGTCTTGACCTTAAAAAGAAGATATATAATCACGGATTCGTTGATAACGTTGATATAATGATGGATGCGGCGGATTGCATTGTTACAAAGCCGGGCGGACTTACAAGCAGTGAGGCACTTGCTAAAAGAGTACCCATTCTTATGGTAAATCCTATTCCGGGTCAAGAGGACAGAAATGTTGAGTTTTTCCTAAACAACGGTGCGGCAATTAAAATCAGTTCAACTTATCCGATTGATGAGGCTATGTATCAGCTTATGAATAATCCTGAAAGAGGTGAAACTCTTAAAGAGATGATTGATGTTATACGCAAACCGAATTCTACAGCCGATCTTGCCGAATTTCTTATGCAAATATATCAGGATAGAAAAAATCAGATTAAATATTAGATGTGGAACTTTAAATGCAGAGCCTTGATTGTTTGGTTATAGAATGGGCAATCTCTATATTTTCAGCATATAAGCCTGTTAATGCTATTGTTAAAAGCACTAAAATAATAAAGTAAAATTTGTGAAACAAAATTGTAATATTAGCTTTACAAACAAGTCTTGCTATGGTATAATTATAAAATAGGTGTTATTTAGAATAAATTATTATAGTAACCCGATAAAGCTTTGTTTTGATACGGTTACTTTATAATATAGGCTAACATATACGCTTTTAATATCGGATTAAGAAATAATTTCTTGATATCCGATTAAAATTCGAGCATAGCATTGTTGTGCTGTAAAAACGAGGTGCTTATAATGGTAAATAACAATCAGTTAGAACGCATAAAGGCAGGCATCAAGAAAAATATCGGAAACAGAGTAAAGCTTACCCTTAAAAATGGCAGAAAAACCTCTACCATTAAAAAAGGTGTTATAGAAAGCATATATCCGAGTATATTTATTGTAAAGCTTGACCCGGGAAGTGAAAGAGAAAAAGCGGAACGGCGAGTTTCCTACAGCTACACAGATATTCTTACAAAGAATATTGAGCTTGTGCTTTGCAGAAATACAGCGCCTCAGGCAGCGAATAATTAAAACAGCAAGTATTTTGAAAATAAAATTTGTGATTATTTTAATAAAACAGATATTTTTTCTT
>CAMCUJ010000125.1 GCA_945878965.1 uncultured Clostridia bacterium | reverse complement strand
GCCTGTTACAACTATTGCTTTAGTTCCTCCTAAATTTTTTAGGTTTTCAAGAGCGTCCTTTCCGTAATAAAGATCTCTTGGTAGTGTAAATCTTCCCATTGTCAGTATTCCTCCTCATTTTAATTTATAATTAAAATTTTATTTTAGAGATGCCTATAGCATCTTTAATTAATCTAACCTATACTTATATTATAGCACTTATGCATAAAAAATCAATAGTTTTTTTAAAATCTTAACGTATTTTTCACAAAAAATTTTCCGAACATTTATGATTGTAAAAAAACTATTATGTAAAAGTAATGCTGCACACACAACAAAGGCTTCCTCTCAAGGATAATCCTAAGGGGAAGCCTTTCTTGTAATTCTACACAATAATTATTATTAACACAACAGCCACAAAAATATAATAAAAATTTTTATTCAATATTCAATTTTACAGATGTGCTTAAAGGACTTATAATATTTAAATCATTCCAAATATAAATCCTTATTGTTTTCACGTTTTCGGGCTTTGTATAATTTAAATCGCTTATCTGCGTTCCGCTTATATTAAACGTCTTAATATTATCCGTAATAACTCCGTCTGCATCATAGGCTGCAACAATAAGCTTTGCCGTAGGTGATTCTGAATCACCGTTATAATTAAGCTCTACATTTAGCAAATTATCCGTAAACTCAGCCCTTGTTATCTCATAATCAAGCGCTAGGCTGAGTGTCGGCGGATAGTTGTAGTCTGCTGTATAAGCTGTAACAAGAGTTGTTTTATAATTTACAAGTGCACCGCCTAAAACATCATTTCTGCTATAAAGAGCGTCATCAACCTCATCATTAAATTAATAAAAGAAATCTCCGCTTTCCATTCTTCCGGCATATGTCATAACTCTTTCGGGAACGCTTTCCGCGCTGTCCGGAGAATAATCATACATATCCTTTGCCGTATCAAAATTATTGTATGGTGTACCGCCCTGTTTTGCAGTATAAGATGACGGAACCTGTTCATCTCTTGTATCGGCAATATATGCGTCAAACTCTGTCGGTTCATCTTTAGCATTAACAACCGTATTCCCGCCTATAATCTTATTTCCGTACATTTTAATCATACCGCCGTCTTCGCCTGAAAATGTTCCTACTCCTCCGGCTATGTCACTTCCCTGCATAGATATTAAAACAGGATACTTGGTATTTCTGTAATAGTTAGATTCAACAAAAAGATTGCTGCCCGTTGTGGAACCTGCGCCATACTTTGCTACACCGTCATAATAGTTATTATAAATATGAACCGTGCCGGCTCTTACTCTCGGATGACGTGAGTCTGAGTGGTCGAACCAGTTATGATGATAGGTTACAAAAAACTCAGTACCGATATCATCCTTCATACCGCAAAGCGAGGTTTTTCCGCTGTCCCAGAAATGGTTGTATGAAAATGTTATCCAGCTTGAACCACCTTTTACGTCAAGAGAGCCATCACCCTTAACTTGATCTCCGCCCCTGTTCTGACCATAGAAAATATCACAATTATGAACCCAGCAGTTAAAATTATTTGTATCAAGTGAAATGCCATCGTCATAGAATTCCATTACAGCAAGGTTTCGGATTTCTATATTCTTACTATCTCTTACAAGGAAAGACCAATGATAAGTGGTTGCATCATCGCCAACACCTTCAAATGTTATATTAGACGTTGCTTTAATCTGAACATACTGTGAAGTATTAACTCCATTCGGTGCCTCAACCTGACCTATCATACGGATAATAAGAGGTGTTGTTTCGGCATTGTTCTTTTCCCTAAGTGAAAGAATATTTACAAGTCCTATGCCCTCAGTTGCCTTTCCGCCGACCATAACCGTATGCTTAACCGTGTCCTTATTGTTGTTATCAATGTAAATAATCTGTGCGCCGTCCTTTACAGTACCGTCGTTTTTATATCCGCCGACCCCATCGGCGTTATAATACGGCGACCTTGAATCAAAGCAGAAGCCCTCTCGGGTATGAGGAACAACTGTAATTGTATCTGTTTCCTTGGAGTCTGTTTCCTCTCCTCCGATTACTGCCGCAACCTTAAGCGTATAATTGCCCGCTTTAAGGCCCAATGCGTCCGCTCTGTAATACGAACCGTAATAACGTACAAGCTCATCGTCAAGCTTTGTATATTCCGAGTCGCTCTCGCCCTTGTAATATACATTATACTTTTCTACCGCAACATCGTTTGTCCAAGTTACATAAGCCGTTTCAAGCCAGCCTTTAGCATTCAAGAGCTGAATATTTGAAACCGTATTCGGATCAATTGACGCCTTCGGCGGAAGTGTCGGCGTTTCTGAGCTTTCCGGCGAGGAAGTATCCGAAGGGTCAGATGTACTTGACGGATTTGAGCCTGAGCCTGTGAAAGTCGGATTATACGAAGAATTTTCGGTCACAACCAAAGCATAAAGCAAGGTTCTGTTATTAGATGCTGTGGAATCTGCGACCTTATATGTACCGCCGTTTTCCGATTTGTATGAAATCACATAAGGCTTTGCCTCAGTGTTTTCAGTATTTGATTCTGTTGCAACTGTATTGCCTGTCGCAGTATCAGTAATGGTCATTCCAACAGCTTTTGCCGCAATTCCGCCCGAATCCGTACCGCCGTAAAATGCAAAAAGAGTTTCCCCGGCTCCAACTGTTACGGTAGCTGCAAGAGTTTTGCTCTTAAGCGCACTTGTAAGCTTTATTTCGCCGCCGTCCGGAGAATCTGCCGAAAAATTAACGCTGACCGGAGTGCTGTTCTCAATAGCAGTTAATGTAACCTCATCATCAAATACTTTTACATCTGCTTTTTTAGTTGCATAAGATGATTCGGTAAGTGCTGAGAAGTTGTATATTTTATCCGATGCCTGAACAGTAACATTATTATTTAGCGATGCGAAGTCATATATTTCCATTGCACCTACATTCACCGTGCCAAATCCTGCGAACAGCATAAAAAGCATAATAAACGTAAGTAAAATTGAAATATTCCCGCTTATTCTTCTCATAATAAACCCCCCTAAAATATATTTTTTTATTTTATTATACCTCATTGGTTTTATATTTGCAAGTGTTAAAAAATGATTTAATAATAAATAAACAGCTCAAAATTTTTAACAATATAACTAAATCAAGATGTCCCCCGCACCTTAGGCGGCGGGTTACACTTGATTTTTTCGGCGGGAGTACCTTTTCCCGCCGAAAACGTTGAATAACGGCGCTCTGCGCCTTATTGAAAGAGGCACGGGCGACCCCTGCGGGTCGCCCGTCGCCGTCAAACTCCCTCTGAAAATACGCCTGTTACAGCTTTCCATAGCTTTACGAAAATTGCCGCAATTCTCCTCCATGGACCTATGTCGTCATTCTCATTTTCAAGGTCTGCCTTTTCGGAAGTATCATCTATACTTATTTCTTGAGTTCTTATTATTACCTGTATACTGCTTGGCGGCGGATTTTTATCCGATGTAAACGATATTCTTTCCGCCTCTGAATCAAGGTCTAAAAGCTTGGTGTCCTCTTCTAAATCATCAATTTCATCATCTACCGTTTTCTTTATTGTATCATTCGCATTTCGTATAGTACGGCTGTCTTTAATTGATGAAACCGCTCTTTCAAGTACATCTATAAGTCCGTTTAATCCAACCTGTGCCGCAGAATTAAGCGTAGTACCGTTATCCTCAATCAAGCTCTTAAGCGAACGTGCAAATATAAGAGTGTTGTCAGTTCCAATGCTCATCTTCTGAACCAACTCCGCACTTAAACCCATAAGCTCACTTACCTTCTCAGAATACCTGTTAATAACTTTATTTAACTCCGATGTATCATCTATCATAGAATATGCCTTTATCATCATATTATCGGCGTTATCAAGTGCCGCTGTCGCTGTCTTAAGTGCCGAATCTCTGTTCTCGTAATTATTATCAAGTACCTTAAAATATTCTTCGCTAAGAACCAATGCATCGTTTAAAGCGTCAATGCTGTGTGATGCAGTCCCACACATTGCACTTACATCATCAAGCATTTCATCTGTATAGTTAAGAAGATATTCTGTATCATTAAGTATATCCTTTGTATATGCAACCGTTTTTTCAAATATCGGATTAAGCATATCTATCTGACTGTTTACCGCTCCGGTTATAACCTTGTCATAAGCGTTATAGTATGGCAAAATTCCTACAAGAGGATTGCTCTGTTCTACTTCGTCATCCTCATCACTGCCGCCTCCAAGCATTCCGCCAAGAACATTCTGAGGATGAAGGAAGGAAAAATCAGCATGAGGTATAGCTCTTATCTTGTCAATCTCCTCCTCAACGTCCATAAGTGTTCTCTTAAGATACTTAGCACTGTCCGCAAGCTTTCCCGAACTTTTCTTAAGCTCGGTTAAATTTGTTTTAAGTCCCTCGCTGTCCTTCTGAAGCTGCTCTATAATCTCATTTCTCTGCTCCGAGAGCGCATGAATATCCGTCAAAGCATTTCTTAGCTTTGAAGTGTTTGTCTTAAGATTTATAAATGTAACTCTTGCTTTATTTATATTTGATTTAAACTCTTCCAAATCAGCAACAATAGTATTTACACTGTCCGTAACATCACTCACCATATTCTGACCATTCTCAATATGCGGTGCAATTTCATTAAGAAGAGGAATAATTTCTTCAAGACTTGCAAGCGAAGAATCCGCATTTTCATAAACCTTGCCCTTTTGACTGTCTATATCCGCTCTGAATGTATCAAGACCTCTAAGCGAGGTTATACTCTTCTCAAGACCGCCCGACATATCGGAAAGAGTTCCAAGCACCTTGTCAAGACTGTCATAAATTGCGTCCGCCGCATCCTCTAAGGTTTCCTTGCTCTCCTTTAAATCCTTAATCATACTCATCTG
>CAMCUJ010000124.1 GCA_945878965.1 uncultured Clostridia bacterium | reverse complement strand
GCGGCATTCCGTTGAATGTGTTGTTCTTAACCATTGAATAATGTGCCATATCGCAAAAGGCGAGAACATCGCCGATTTCTAAAGGCTTGTCAAATGAATAATCGCCTATTATATCTCCGGCAAGACATGTAGGCCCGCCGAGTCTATAGGTGTAATTCTTTTCGTTTGGCTGACCGCTTCCTATAATATGAGGCCTGTACGGCATTTCAAGGACATCCGGCATATGACAGGCTGCGGAAGTGTCAAGAATTGCAATCTGCATTCCGTTATCAATTATATCAAGCACCGTTGAGGCAAGAAATCCCGTGTTAAGCGCGACAGCTTCACCGGGCTCAAGATATATCTCAACACCGTATTTCTCTTTGAATGAATTTATGCAACTTATTAACAGCTCAACATCATAATCATCACGTGTAATGTGATGTCCGCCTCCAAAGTTTACCCATTTCATATTTTTAATATATTTTCCGAATTTCTCGTCAACTACCTTAAGCGTTCTCATAAGTGTGTCTGAGTTTTGCTCGCACATTGTATGGAAATGCAGACCGTCAATTCCTTCAAGCTGTGTTTCATCAAAATTCTTAAGCGTAATTCCAAGTCTTGAATTTTTAAAACACGGATTGTAAATATCAGTTTCTATCTCCGAATATTCAGGATTTATTCTGAGTCCGCATTCAATTTTTTTACCATTGTAATTCTTTACTTTGTCCTTAAATTTATTCCACTGCGAAAATGAGTTGAAAACTATATGGTCGGAGTATTTCATTATTTCCTCAAAGTCGTTTTCCTTGTAGGCAGGAGAAAATGTGTGAACTTCACTTCCCATTTCTTCAAAACCAAGCCTTGCCTCATACAGTCCGCTTGCAGTAGTTCCGCATAGATACTGTTTAATGAGCGGAAATGTTGAGTACATAGAGAAGGCTTTAAGAGCAAGAAGTATTTTACAGCCTGTTCTATTTTGAACATTTGCAAGAATACTGAGATTGCGTTTTAGTAAGCTTTCATCTACTATATAACAAGGAGTTGGAAGCTTTGAAAAATCTATATCTGTAATTTTAATCACACCCTTTTTAAAATATTGCTGTATCGGATTTGTGAAGAGTTAAAGACTAAACAACAATAATATGTATAATAACTAAAGTAGGGGCGGATTATATATCCGCCCGAAAATATATACATATTAATCTGTTAGTCGATAAGCTCCGGTGAAAAGCTTTCTTTCCACGGCAAACCAAATTTATTAAGTGCATCCATAAACGGATCCGGATCAAATTCCTCTATATTATAAACGCCCGGTTTCTTCCAATTGCCGTTCAAAATCTGCATTGCACCAATCATTGCAGGAACTCCTGTTGTATAGGAAATAGCCTGTGAGCCTACTTCTTTGTAACATTCCTGATGGTCGCATACGTTATAAACATAATATGTTTTTTCTTTTCCGTCCTTGATTCCCGTAAAGATACAGCCGATGTTGGTTTTACCCTTAGTTCTCGGACCAAGCGAAGCAGGGTCGGGAAGAACCGCTTTTAAGAACTGGAGCGGTACAATCTGCTTTCCTTCAAATTCAATAGGTTCTATTGAGGTCATTCCAACGTTTTCAAGAACCTTAAGATGTGTAAGATATTTTTCAGAGAATGTCATCCAGAATCTTATCTGTTTTATTCCCTTTATATTAAGAGCAAGTGACTCCATTTCTTCATGGTGAAGAAGATAAATATCCTTTTCGCCGATTTCAGGAAGGTTGTAAACTCTCTTGATTGACATAGGCGGAGTTTCAATAAATTTTCCGTCTTTGAAGTAGCTTCCGTTTGCAGTAACCTCACGAATGTTTATTTCAGGGTTGAAATTTGTTGCAAAAGGATAACCATGGTCGCCGGCATTTGCGTCAACTATATCTATAGTGTGAATTTCATCAAAGTAATGCTTCTGAGCATATGCCGAGAATACACCTGTTACACCCGGGTCAAAGCCGCTGCCCAATAGTGCTGTAATTCCGGCTTTTTCAAAGCGTTCTCTGTAAGCCCATTGCCATTTATACTCAAACTTTGCAGTATCAAGAGGTTCATAGTTCGCAGTATCAACATAGTCAACCTTAGTTGCAAGACATGCGTCCATTATAGTAAGGTCCTGATAAGGAAGTGCAACATTTATTACAATGTCCGGTTTAAAATCATTTATAAGAGCAATAAGCTCATCAACATTATCGGCGTCAACCTGAGCTGTTCGGATTTTTGTTTTTCCGCCGTCAAGCTTTGCCTTTAGTGCGTCACATTTTGAAAGAGTTCGGCTTGCGATACAGATTTCACCAAACACTTCGGAGTTCTGACAACATTTATGCACAACAACGCTTGCAACGCCGCCGGCACCTATTATTAATGCTTTTTTCATTTTCAGTTTCATACCTTTCTGCCCGACTGAATTAAGTTAAATACACCAAGCTGCGGGCGAAAGCTGTGTGCATAACTTTTTAAAATAATAATCCATTTTTATTATACAAAAAATTCTTTTACTTAGCAATAGTTTTGAAGTATTTTGCGGAAAAATTTTTTATTTGGCGGTTTATAGTTAAGTTTATTATAAATCTTCAATCTGAAAATTATGCTTTTGGCGGTGTTGGGTCGGAAGTTCTGCCGAATTCAATAAAAACTCAGGAACACTCTTTGATAATCTGAGTATTCCTGAGTTAATTCAAATATACTTTCTCAAATGCGACAGTGCATTTTTTTCGAGTCTTGAAACCTGTGCCTGTGAAATTCCGATTTCCTCAGCCACCTCCATCTGGGTTTTACCCGAAAAAAATCTTAAATCAAGTATATGCTGTTCACGCTCACTAAGCTTTTTCATTGCCTCGCTGAGTGAAATATGCTCAAGCCACATTTCATCTTTGTTCTTTTCATCTTTAATCTGATCCATTACAAAAATAGCGTCACCGCCGTCATGATATACAGGTTCGTGAAGCGATACAGGGTCAAGTATTGCATCAAGCGCCATTGCAACATCCTCCTTCGGTACGTTAAGCTCCTTTGCTATTTCAACAACAGTAGGCTCCTTTGAATGTTCGTTTATAAACCGCTCCTTTACGGATAATGCTTTATAAGCTATATCCCTAAGTGAACGGCTTACTCTTATACTGGTATAATCTCTTAAATACCGCTTTAATTCTCCAATTATCATAGGAACTGCATATGTTGAGAATTTTACCCCGTGAGAGGTATCAAAGTTATCAAGTGCTTTTATAAGTCCGATGCATCCGACCTGAAATAAATCATCTATATTTTCACCTCTGTTGTTAAAACGCTGAAGTATGCTCAGAACTAACCTCAGGTTTCCATATATAAATTCTTCTCTCGCTTTCATATCCCCATTTTGTATTCTTTCAAACAACGCTTGCTTTTCATTGTCGCTGAGCGTTGGCAGTTTTGAAGTATTTACACCGCAAATCTCAACCTTATTTATAAACATAGCGTACCTCCTCGTGATATTATCATTATTTCCTTTGAAAGCTTTTTTATGCTGTTGAAAATTAAAAGAATATTACCAAAAAATTACCATAAAATTATTTAAAAGACCGAACTTGTTTAGGGAGTGATTGATATGAATTCGGCAGTGATGAAAAGCAGTATAAACAGTATGAAATCCAAGGAGGTTATAAATATCTCGGACGGGGCGAGGCTTGGCTTTGTTTCGGATGTGGAAATTGACGTTGAAACCGGCAGACTTGTAAGCATAGTGGTTCCGGGTGCTTACAGAATGCTCGGACTTTTCGGAAAAGAGGATGATATTGTTATTGAATGGGATGATATAAAAAAGATAGGTGATGAAATTATAATAGTTGACATAAAGCTTTAAAAAAATATTTTTATTATTTATAGATATTATTGCTTTTTTTTAGAATTTGTGATATCATAAATAAAAAAGATAAATAGCTGAGAATTAAGATATAAGGAGATTTGTTATGCGTTGTTTATACTGCGGAAATACGGACAGTAAGGTTATAGATTCACGTTCTAATGATGACTGCGATACTATAAGACGCCGCCGTGAATGTTTGAAATGCGGAAGAAGATTCACAACATATGAGAAGATTGAGTCTATACCTATTATTGTGATTAAAAAAGATAAATCACGTCAGACCTATGACAGAGAAAAATTGCTTAACGGAATACTTAGGGCCTGTGAAAAACGACCTGTCGCTATTAAAGAAATAGAGAATATGGTCGATGAGATTGAGGGTATAATCTATAATTCCATAGACAGAGAAATCTCTTCTTCGCAGATCGGTGAAATTGTTATGGAAAAGCTTCAGAGTGTTGACGAAGTCGCTTATGTCAGATTTGCCTCGGTTTACAGACAGTTTAAGGATATAAATTCGTTTATGAATGAGCTTTCAAAGATGATAGAGAAAAATATATAGCATAATATAAAAATTTTAGATACACAATAATTTATGAGGATATATTATTTAAGTGTAAATATTTTTTATAAAACCTGAAGCTATTATAATAAAGAATATATCAATAGGAGATAATACAATGAACACGCTAAAAAAAGAGGATTTTTATACGACAGATTATATCTATGAATTGCCGGATGGTGAAAGGGCGGAGCTTATAGACGGACAAATATTTAATATGGCACCGCCAAACAGAAGACATCAGGAAATGGTTGCAGCCTTTACAAAAATAATCGGAAATTATATTGATAAAAATAACGGTGATTGCAAGGTTTATCCTGCTCCGTTTGCTGTGTTTATTAATAAGGATGAATACAATTATGTTGAGCCTGATATAAGTGTTATTTGTGACAAAAACAAGCTTGATGACAGAGGCTGTAACGGTGCTCCGGATTGGATTATAGAGATAGTATCTCCATCAAGCAGAAGAATGGATTATGCTGTTAAATTATTTAAGTATAAAAATTCGGG
>CAMCUJ010000123.1 GCA_945878965.1 uncultured Clostridia bacterium | reverse complement strand
GTACCTTTTTCCCACCGAAAACGTTGAATAACGGCGCTCTGCGCCTTATTGAAACAAAAATAAGATGTCCTTTTCACCTTTTTCATTATAAAGGCGGAGTACATCTTATCCCCTTACAATTTTATCAATCTTTCGCTTTATTCGCTGAAGAGCATTATCAATAGATTTAGGAGCTCTGTTCATAAACTCCGCAATTTCCTGATATGAATTTCCGTCAAGGTACATATCAAGAACCTCGCTTTCAAAACGACTGAGTGCCGCATTTATCTTAACTTCGATATCCTCAAAGGTTTCCTTGGTTATAAATAAATGCTCAGGGTCTGTTGAAACATTTTCAAGCAGAGTATCCGCCAAAGTCCTCTCCGAATCCTCATCATATACAGGCTTACTTAATGAAACATACGAATTAAGCGGAATATGCTTCTGACGTGTAGCCGTTTTTATTGCCGTAATAATCTGCCGCTTTACGCAAAGCTCTGCAAAGCTTTTAAACGATGCAACCTTAGTTTCATCAAAATCTCTTACAGCCTTAAAAAGTCCAATCATTCCCTCTTGAATGATATCGTCACGGTCTGCTCCTACAAGAAAATAAATACGCGCCTTTGAACGTGCAAGATTTTTATATCTTGAAATCAGAATCTCCATTGCAAGCTCATCGCTTGCCGAAAGCTTAACAAGCTCCTCATCCGAAAGCTCGGTATATTCGGGTTTAGAAGTGAAATTATCAATCTCTGTATTCAATCGTAATCTCCTCCTTCTAAACCGTTCCTACCGTAATTTAAATTCTAAAATTTTTATTTAACTTTAAAAAGTAATTATCAATTATTTTATAAGCTCTGCAGTTTCTTTTGCAATCATAAGCTCCTCATTTGTAGGTATTACAAGAGTCTTAACCTTAGAATTTGCCG
Source organism: uncultured Clostridia bacterium (assembly GCA_945878965.1). Lineage (GTDB taxonomy): Bacteria > Bacillota > Clostridia > Monoglobales > Monoglobaceae > CAMCUJ01. The sequence goes on along the minus strand of CAMCUJ010000123.1, from coordinate 4,094 downwards.
CACTTATATCAAGCTGCTTTCCTCTGATTGCCTCAGCATTCTTAGCAGGGTCAACTTCAATTCCGAGGAATTCTGTATTATTAAGAATTGCGGCTCTCATATCAGCGGTATTCTCGCCTATTCCGGCTGTAAATACAACAGCGTCAACTCCGCCCAAAACAACTATGTATTCGCCAAGGAATTTTCTTACGCTGTATATAAACATATCAATGGCAAGCTTAGCTCTTTCATTGCCGTCATTTGCAGCCGCCGCAAGATCTCTGAAATCACTGCTTAAGCCCGAAATACCATAAACACCCGATTCCTTATTAAGAAGCGTGTCTATCTGCTCAAGAGTCATATTCTCTTTGTCTGCTATAAACTTAATTATAGCCGGATCAAGCATACCCGAACGAGTACCCATAACAACACCCGCAAGCGGAGTAAATCCCATTGAAGTATCTACAGATTTGCCCTTATTGATAGCTGTAACACTTGAGCCGTTTCCTAAGTGGAATGTGATAAGCTTAAGCTCTGAAAGCGGTTTGCCAAGCATTTCAGCTGCCTGATTTGCAACATACTTATGAGATGTTCCGTGGAAACCGTATTTTCTAATCTTGTCCTTTTCATATAAATCATAAGGAAGCGCATACATATAAGCTTCTCTCGGCATTGTCTGATGGAATGCTGTATCAAAAACGGCTGTCTGAGGAACACCCGGCATAGCCTTCTCGCATGCCTCAATACCGATTAGGTTCGCCGGATTGTGTAGAGGTGCAAGCGGTACGCACTGGTCGATTGCTTTCTTTACGTTATCATCTATTACAACCGACTTGCTGAAAAATTCACCGCCGTGAACTACTCTGTGACCTACGGCAGAAATCTCATCCATACTTGAAATTACACCGTATTCTGCATTTGTAAGAGCCTCAAGAACCAATTTTATAGCGTCTGAATGATCCTTCATCGGCTGCTCAATTACAGTCTTGTCCTTTCCAAAAGGTGTGTGTGTAAGCTTTGAGCCATCAATGCCTATTCTTTCGCATAGACCCTTGGCTAAAACCTTTTCTGTTTCCATATCTATAAGCTGATATTTAAGTGATGAACTACCAGCATTTATTACCAAAATTTTCATTTGAGTTCCCCTCCGATATTTAAAATTATTCCTGCATCTGTGCCTGAACACAAGTAATTGCAACTACGCCAACGATATCCTCAGCACTGCATCCTCTTGAAAGGTCATTAACCGGCTTTGCCATACCCTGTGTAAGAGGTCCGTAAGCCTCAGCCTTTGCAAGTCTTTGTACAAGCTTGTAACCGATATTTCCGGCATCAAGATTAGGGAATATAAGAACATTAGCTTCTCCTGCAACTGTGCTCTGAGGTGCCTTAAGCTTTCCAATCTCAGGAATTAATGCGGCGTCAAGCTGAAGCTCGCCGTCAAGCTTTAACTCAGGAGCTATTTCCTTTGCAAGCTTTGTAGCCTCCTTAACCTTGTCCACATGCTCGGATTTTGCACTGTCGTATGTAGAATATGAAAGCATAGCAACCTTTGGCTCTGCTCCTACAAGCGCCTTAAATGAAGCGGCAGATGAAACTGCGATTTCTGCAAGCTGTTCTGATGTCGGATACTCATTAAGTCCGCAGTCGCCGAATACAAATGTTCCGTTTTCGCCAAGCTCACAGTCCGGAACTACCATTAGGAAGAATGCTGAAACTACCTTTGTTCCCGGAGCTGTCTTTAGTATCTGAAGTGACGGTCTTAGTACGTTTGCTGTTGAATTTATCGAACCTGCAACCATACCGTCGGCAAAACCCTTCTTAACAAGCATTACTCCAAAGTAAAGAGGATTTTTCATTGTTTCTCTTGCCTTTTCTTCTGTCATTCCCTTTGCTTTTCTCATCTCATAGAATGAGTTTGCAAAATCGTCAAATTTGTCACTTGCTTCGGGATCTATAATTTCCGCCTTTGAAATGTCAAGACCCTCTGCCTTTTCCTTTATTCTATCGGGATTTCCTACAAGTATAAGCTTTGCAAATCCCTCATTTAATATTGTTGCGGCAGCTTTTATTACTCTTATTTCCTCGCCCTCTGCCAAAACAATAGTCTTTAAATTTTCTTTCGCAAGTCTTTTTGCTTTTTCTACAAAAGTTTCCATTTCTGATACAAGCCTTTCTGCTCACATGAGTATTAGTATTGTCATTATCGTGAGCTGATAATGTATAACCTTTAACCCGTAAATTTAGAATAAACGGTTCTCTTTTGGGAAATAATATTTACTTATCTCCATCATATCTATTATACACAATTTTCATTCTATATACAAGAATAGTTAAAAAATTAACAATCTTTTTTTAACATTTTTCGTTTTTGTTTTGAGAATTAATTTCCGCAAGTCTTTTCAGCCATTTTACGGTAAGCTCTACCCACGTTTTAGTATCGGGAAGAGTAGAGTTTAAATCTTCTTCCTCCTCTGTATCTATTTTGAAGCCGTGACCACCGTTTGGGAATATGTGCATTTCAATAGGAATATCATGTTCACGGAGCTTTTCCGCAAGAAGCAGACTGTTTTCAAGAGGCGAAGCTTTATCCATACAGGTATGCCATATAAATGTTGGAGGCATATTTTCATTTACCTGTTTTTCAATCGACACAAGCTCCGACATTTTTTCGTCTGCATTTTCGCCCAAGAGATTATTAAAAGAACCTTTGTGAGCGAATTTTCCCGAAGAAACAACAGGGTAAGTTAAAATCAAACCGTTCGGCTTATTCGTTCCCTTTTTAATTCCGGTTTGAGAATATATAAATTCCTCAGACCAGAATACACCGAGCATTTGTGCAAGATGAGCGCCGGCTGAAAAACCGCACGGCACAATTAAATTTTCATCAACATTCCATTTTTCAGCGTTCTCACGAATTATACTTACTGCCTTTGAAATATCAAACAGCGGTTTTGGAAATTTATCCGGAGCAACTCTGTATTCAAGAATAAATGCGTGATAGCCTGCGGCATTGAATTTAAGTGCCATAGGCTGTTTATCTCTCGGCGAACGTCTTGCATATCCTCCTCCCGGGCAAAGCAGAACAGCTCCCCTTTTTTTGTTTTCTTCAAGAACAGGTTCGAGTATATATCCTGTCAGAGTCGGCGTAAAATTTCCGTCCACACTATCCCATAAATTCATTGTTTCAATTATCATTTTTATTTCTCCCTTTAATATTCACTGCCTAATCTTGATTAAAAAGATTATTAAGCCACGTAACCGCCAAGTCTATCCATACGGCAACATTCGGATAAATTCCGTTTTCGTCCTTTGCAACTTCTTTTGTTGCAAGCGAAAGTCCGTGACCTCCGCTTGGGAATATGTGCATCTCAAGAGGTATATTATATTCCTTAAGCTTTAGTGCATACATAAGTGAATTTTCTACAGGAACAGATTTATCTGTATAGGTATGCCATAAAAATACAGGCGGAATGTCGGAACGAACCTGTTTTTCAAGCGACATTTTTTCAAGCATTTTTTCATCCGCATTTTCGCCGAGTAAATTTTCAAATGAGCCTCTGTGTGCAAACTCACCCGAAGTTATAACGGGATACGAAAGAATTAACGCATTCGGCTTATTGCTTTTATCATTAACGCCTAAAATTTCATCGTCAAAGAATGTACAAAGCGATGCCGCTAAATGACCTCCTGCCGAAAATCCGCATACAGCAATTTTTTCTTTATCAATATTCCAATTCTCCGCATTTTCACGAATTAACTGCATAGCGTTTGAAGTGTCCTTAAGCCCCTCGGGATATTTACTCGGTGCAGTACAGTAGTTCAAAACAAATGCGTGATAGCCTGCCGAATTAAACTTAAGTGCTATAGGCTCGCTTTCTCTTAATGAACATCTCTGATATCCTCCGCCCGGGCAAATCAGAACCGCACCTCTTTTTCTATCCATCTCCATCGGATCGTCTATTATATATGTCGTAAGAGTTGGCATAAAACCGTCTGTTTCGTTTTCTCTTAAATTAATCTTATTATATATCATTTTGTTATTCCTTTCGGGTTTATTTAATTAATGTCTACTGAACAAATGGTTTTGCGAAACCATTTGTGTGAAATTTACA
>CAMCUJ010000122.1 GCA_945878965.1 uncultured Clostridia bacterium | reverse complement strand
AAGGGTAAGAAAAGCAATACGTCAGGCGGCGGAGGCGGCGGAGGCGGAAGCTTCGTGCCAAGCAGCGGCGGCGGTGCAGGCGGAGTTATAGGCAGCTATACAGATTATACTGATATAGTATCTAACCCTAATATCAATACAAATGTATCTGCACCGAAGTTTACAGACCTTCAGGAGCATGGCTGGGCAGTAGCTCACATTAACAGACTTGTAAATAAGGGCATTGTTAATGGTGTAGGCGATAATAAGTTTGACCCTAACGGCTTAGTTACACGTGAGCAGTTTGCAACAATGCTTGTAAGAGCATTTGAATTTGAAAACAACACAGATAATGCTAAGGCATTTGAAGATGTTGAGAACGGTTCATATTATGAAGAGGCAGTAGCAATTTTAAGCAGTATGGGAGTTGTTAAGGGTCAGAGCGATACTGTATTTGGCGTAGGTCAAGGCATAACACGACAGGATTTGGCCGTAATGGCTGCACTCGCTACAAACATTGACAGCGATAATGAAACAGGCGAGTTTAATGATGCGGCTGAAATTTCCGATTATGCAGTTGATTCTGTTGCAAAGATGAAGAAGTGCGGAGTTCTTTCGGGAGATGAGAACAACAACTTTAATCCAAAGGCTTATGCAACACGTGCGGAAGCTGCGAAGATACTTTCTGTTATAATGGATTATATGGAGCAGTCAGCAACTAAATAATTAAATTTAAGATAATAAATTACAGATAAAGGGTAGGCAGTGCTTATCCTTTATCTGTACGTTTATAGCTCAAATCTATTTAAAAGTTTAGATTACATTTAACTTTTAAATATGATAAGAAAAGAATATTTATGTGGGGAGAAATGATGAAATGAAAAAGTTGGTATGTATAGGTATATCACTGATAATGATAATTCAGTTATTTACGGCGGCTTTGGTATATGCCCAGGACAGTAATACTAAAGCCGAAAATGCTGCACTAAGCTCGGACAGAGTGATTACGGTAGATTTAACGCTTGAAAACGACACAGAGGGCGTTAGCTATAAAACTCTTACGGGAGCTGTGAATTATGTTAATGAAAACAAGCCAAAAAGTGAATCAGAGCGTATAACTATTGAAATTGCACCGGGAACCTACAGAGAGTATATATTACTTGAGGCTCCGTATATCACAATGAAGAAAAAGAGCGGTGCGGATGGAGCTGTAAAGCTTACATTTTACTATGGACAGTGTAATAACTACTATAGCTTTGGGGAGTTCTGGGATAAAAAGATTGAGCTTGCAAAAGCATCTAAGACTATGACAGAGGAAGAAAAAACCAAAGCGATAAACAGTTATAATTCAAAGCGAACATTTACAATAGGTGAGGACGGAAGTGTTATACCGGTTCTTAACAGTGACGGAAGTGCTAAGACAACAGGTACAAACAATTCGTCATCATTTACGGTAAGCGGAAAAGCTAATGACTTTATTGCAGAGGGCATAATATTTGAAAATTCATATAACATAGAGGTTGCAGCTGAAGAGGATGCTGATATGATAGGTGCAGAAACGAATGCGGCACTTACGTCGAGAAAGAAAGACCCTACAACGCAGCAGACTCAGTCGGTGGCTCTTTGTGTTTCGGGTGACCGTGCAATTTTTAGGAACTGTGAGATGTACGGAAGACAAGATACTCTTTATATAAAGGACAGGTCAAGAACTTATTTTGAGAAATGCTACATAGAAGGAACGGTAGATTACATATTCGGTGATTCAATTGCGGTGTTTAACGAATGTACATTAAATTCGCCATACGGAACAGGTCACGTTACAGCGGCAAATCATGCGGAAAAATGTACTAACGGATATCTGTTTTTAAATTGCAGTATAACAAGAGAAGCAAAGAACGGAAAGAGCAAGGCGGCTGACAATTCATATACACTGGGAAGACCATGGCGTCCTGATGCTAATATTACTTATGTAAATTGTAAGATGGATAAGCATATATCAAAGGGCGATTCACGTTTTACGGATATGTCGTCAAACAGCAGAAATAATGCAAGATGGCAGGAATACAACACAATGGACATAGACGGAAATCCTATATTAAGCTCGGTTAAGGCATCATATGAAACAATTCTTAACGATAATGATTTGATAATTAAGTATAATCCGTGGAACTTCCTAAGAGCGTCATATAATTCATCTACTGAGTCTATGAATGAGCCTGATGACTGGGATCCGATGGGAGTAAAGGAGCTTTACAAACCCGATATAGTTTCGGAGGCGGTTGCAGATTCTTTGGTTATGCCAAGCGGACTTGTGACAGAAAATATTGCTCTTGCAACAGAGGTTCCATACAATGACGATATAAAAATTAAGTGGACATCAAGCAACGAAAATGTTATTGACAGCACAGGCAGGATTAATTTAGGCAAGTACGGCGATGAAATAAAGAGTGCGTATCTTACGGCTACAATATCACAGCCGGGTGCTAAGGATATTGTAAGAAGATATAATATTTTTGTTGGAAATGATAATGTTGAAACAGATAAGGTTATGGACTTTGAGAGCGAGGAAAAGAGCGTTCTTAAGCTGGCGAATACGGATTATTTAAAGGATTCGGAATTTGCACTTGGTGACGGAAAACAGTATCTTGACAATATTACATGGGGAATTACCGAAGAAAATTCAAACAAGAGCTTTGAGGTTAATCAGAAAGGCTCTACTAATATAGCGGCTGATATTCACGAAGGAAAGGGAATACACGACTTTAAGTATGAGTTTGGAAACCGCATAGGCGAGGTTACGGAGATAAGCTTTGATGTAAATGTTAAAGCAATAGGAACAAAGGGCAAGGTTGAGATTTATATAAGACCGGCGGACGCTGATAATTTCGGCTCAAAGAGTGTTGCACAGGTGCGTTTTGAACCTTCAAAAATAAGTGACGGTAAGAGCACCAATACTTTCATAGCTCAAAATACGATAGGAAACAAGTACAAGGCTAAAATTATAATAGATGCATCAAAGATAACAGAAGAGAATTTCGATTCGACAGATACCACGCTTGCACCTAAAATATCGTATTATATATATGATGAGAGCGGAAAGAGAATTGTTTCAAAGGAGAATAACGCTCCGTTTACGGCAATAGGCAGCAGCGTTACGGCAAAGAATCTTGTACCGGGTTCAATAACGGTAAGACCCGACAGAAATGTAGCAGGAATTAATTTCACGATCGATAATATTTATGTAAGAAGTCTGAATGAGATTTCCGAAAAGGATTTGGCTGATGTTTCGGCGAAGTATAAAGGGAAATATATAGATAGTATCGAAAGTCTTCCGAAATACGGTCGTTACGGTTCAAAACTTAAATATGATATTGTTTCGGGAAGCGTAGAAGACGGCGGAGAATTAATTCTTAAGGCAACTGCGGAATATGATTCCATAGCGGAAACTGCGGCGGTTGACGAGGCGTTTAATGTTACACTTGCAGCGTCAAGGTTTATGGCAGGTGAAAGTGAATTGGACAGTGTTCTTGAAAATTCGGATGTTTCAAACACTTCAATTTCATATTTGAGCGATAAAAAGGCTGAATCGGATTCTGCGGTAATTATGGTTCTTTACAAGGACGGAGTATTTGAAAGAATGTCTGTCAATGATGTTAAGGCAAACGATACTATAACAGCAAAAATGGACAATGTGACTATTCCTAAGACCGATAAGGGCAGATATGAACTAAAGGTTATGGTTTGGGACGGACTTTTAAATATTTCACCTATAAGTGCCTGTGACAGCTGGCAGGGCGAATAATAATTTTTAATTTAATCAGCGGCTTTTACGCCCGAAATAAATCGGGCGTAAAAGCACAATATTTAATTAGAGTTTCTTTAATTCAAATTGCCAACATAAACGAATAAAAGTTATGTTATTTATGTTGGCAATTTAAATCAGAGGATATTTTAAAAGCGTAGAAAAGGAAGTGATTATCATAAAAAAGCTTACAATAGGAATGATAATAAAGGATGAAAGTGAATGTCTTGACAGATGTTTAAGCAGCTTGGTTCCTGTGCTTGAGAAGGTGGACAGCGAGCTTGTAATTGTAGATACGGGTTCAAGTGATAATTCGGTAGAAATTGCAAAGAAATATACAGACAGAGTTTATTTTTATGAATGGACAAATGATTTTTCGGCGGCGAGAAATGAATCGCTTAAGTATGCTAATGGTGAGTGGTTTATGGTTGTTGATGCCGATGAGTTTCTTGAAGATTCAAGCGAACTTATAAGCTTCTTTAACAGTTGTGAGTATAAGAATTATGATGCGGCTTCATATATACAAAGGAACTTTTCTGAGCCTGATTCCGAAATGATATATAATGATGCATTTATTTTGAGATTATTTGAAAGAAAAAGCGGAAGAGAGTTTTTCGGTCATGTTCACGAGAGTGTTAAAACCGATGATATTCGCAGGGTGAAAATGCTCTCACAAAGTATATTTAAGCATTGGGGCTATTGTTATGGAACCGATATAGAAAAACATTCAAAGAAGATGGCAAGATATAAAGAATTAATTGAGCTGGAGATAAAAAATAATCCTGATAACAGTATAAGATATTCTCAGCTTGCTTCTGTTTATTGTGCATATGCTAAATTTCAGCCGCATAAAAAAGAATATTATCGTAAGCTTGCCGTGGAAAGCCTTGAAAATGGCATTGAGAAGTCTTTAAAGAACGGCAGATATTTAGAGGTCTGTGCATTTTATAAGAATATTGCAAACATACTATATAAATCTCAAAAATATGCTGAGGTAAAAAAAATATGCGATTTATATTTCGGGATTAAAGCGAAAGAAAATATAAATACGCTTGGCAGCGACCTTGATATGTATTTTTTCAGTGGTATATATTATTATAAAAATGCAGATTTTGAAAAGGCGGCAGATGATTGCGAAAAATACATAGCCCTATATAAGGCGATGATAAAAGGCTGTCACATTACTGCAGAGCTTATGTCGGTTCATAATTCTACACAGCTTAAGTATCACTTTTATTCTGTGGTAGGTAT
>CAMCUJ010000121.1 GCA_945878965.1 uncultured Clostridia bacterium | reverse complement strand
TTTAATCACGTATTAGCTTTTCACTTCCAAGCTATAACCTTATGCATTAATCAGCCTATGAAAATATTATCGCAAATGCAAGCACGGGCGAACACAGTTCGCCCATACAATAATTATATTAAGTTTAACCTAAAATACACATTTGCTTAAAATATTTAAACCGATAAGCAAAACTATAAACACTACATTCCAAAATGTAAATACAGCAAGATACTTACCTTTAGTCGGTTTCTCGGGATTAGTTAAATTATCAAAGCCTACATAATATTTATATGAAATAAGACTCGCCATTGATGCAATAACAGTCCCAAGTCCTCCAAGATTTGTTCCTATAATCAAATCAGCATAATTTTCTGAAAATCCCGAAAGTAAAATTGATGACGGAACATTACTTATCGCCTGACTTAAAAGTATCGAAACAGCAACTTCACTGCCTTCGACAATTCTGCTCAGCCATTCATTTAAAATAGAAATATTTCCTATATTCCCAACGAATATAAAAAAGCAGATAAATGTCAAAAGTAAGCTGTAATCCACCCCTTTAAATGAATTTCTGTCAAAAATCAACACCGCAATAACTACCGATATAAGCATAAAAAGCTCCGGAATTATCCTTAAAACTGTCAAAAGACAAAGTATAAACAGAAGCATATGCAGTATAACTTTACTCTTTGGAATTGCATTGTCATCCACAACTATAACACATTCCGCTCTGTCATTCTTTATCAGCATTATTACCGCAAAAAGAATAATCATTGCAGCAAGCGTATATGGAAAAATTATTTTAATAAATTCCAATATCCCAATATTTGAAACCGAATAAAGATATATATTATGTGGATTTCCCATAGGCATAAGCATACTGCCCATATTTGCAGCAATAGTCTGAAGAACTATCACCTTTATAAGCGGTTTTCTGTCCCTCATTCCGCCTAAAATTTCAATAGAAAACGGCACAAATGTGATAAGCGCCACATCATTTGTGATAAACATACTTGTAAAAAAACAAAGTCCTACAAGTATAAATGATATATTTCGTATTCCCGAAACTTTATCAAGCAGCTTCTGACTTATTCTTGTAAAAAATCCGCTCTGTCTTAATCCCGACATCACAAGCATAAGCCCAAGCATCAATATCAATGTTCTGAAATCTATATAATCAATATATTCAATACTAAAAGGAACAAAAAATACTGATACCGCTGCCAATACTGCCGCTATAATCAGTACGGTTTCCTTTTTGATGAATCCAATAACTTTATCTCGCATAATTTATGTACCTTACCCTTTGTTCCTTTTGCGTGTCCAAAAAGAAACGGAAACGACAACCGCAAAAGTATTCACTTCAAATTTTACGGCATTTTCTAATATTCTTTATCTCTTGTATCCTGTGTGGTTTCTAATCTCGTTTGCATTTCATTATACAAACGGTTAATAAGACGTAACAAATTACGTTCAAATGACATATCGTCCTCAGTGGAACGTTTCTTAATTCTTGCTCCTCGATTTTTTCCTGAGTTTCTCATTTTCTGACCTAAAAATCTCTCAAACATAAGTCTGTCAATATTATCTTTATCATAAATAAAACCGCTGTTTCCTATTGCAAAAGCATTCCTTGAAAGTGCAAGAGCCGCAACCCCATAATCCTGTGTAACTGCTATATCACCGCACTCAATATCATTTATTAAAGCTATATCAACAGAATCCTTACCCTGTCCCACAGTTATAATTTTTGAATAATCAGAATGTAAAATATGACTTGAGTCTACATACATTCTGACCTCAAGACCATATTCCCGTGCTGTTTCCTCTATTATTCCCTTAACCGGGCAAGCATCTGCATCAACCAAAATTCTCATAAATAATTTACCTTTTAATTGCACGTAATATTTTAACTGTTAGTTCTAAAATACTCAACTGCCTCACTCTTATCTTTGTCAAGCTGTTCCTTAAGTGCGTTTAGTCCATCGAACTTCACAATATCACGAAGTCTTTTTATAAAGCGTACCTCTATTTCCTTGCCGTATATTTCCCGGGAAAAACCGAGTATATTTGTTTCAATATTTACCGAGCTTTCATCAACAGTAGGCTTTGTACCTATGTTTGTAATTGCAGGATATGACTCGTTATCAATAATTGCCCGGGTAATATAAACTCCAAACCTCGGAAATATCTGATTTTTGGGAATTTCAATGTTGGCTGTAGGAAAACCTATGGTTTTGCCTATTTCGTTGCCGTGAATCACTATTCCCTTTAGTGAAAATTCCCTGCCGAGATACTTTGTGCAGTTTTCCATATCTCCGTTTCCGATAAGAGTTTTTATATAACTGCTTGAAACCACATTTTCAAAGCTTATACATTCATTAATATATGTATTAACTCCAATTTCACGACACATTTCGGTAAGCGTTTTTGAATCACCGGCACCCATATATCCGAACCTGTAATTAAAGCCGGCACATATATAGTCTGCATTCAGAAATTTTCCTATATAATCATTAACGAATTTACGACAGGAAATTCTGCGGTACTCCTCTGTAAACTCCTCAACTACAACGTAATCAATATCAAGATTATTTAGAATTTCTATTCTCTTTTCAACAGTATTTATAAACGATTTATCTATACCTGTTACAACTTTCGGCGACCTTTTAAACATATAAACAACCGACTTAAGATTATTAACTTTAGCATAGGCTGCAGCCTTATTTATAATTTTAATATGTCCGATATGTAAAGCATCAAATGAGCCAAGTGCCACTGCCGTTTTATACTGTATAGGATTTTTTCTGATATCACTTCCCGAAAGTATTACCACACAAATCACCGCCAAAACAAATAATCTTACGTATTTAATAAAAGCTCTTAAGCATAACCATTACACCTTTTTTCTGCTGCGAAAGTGTAAGAAGCTCTCCGTTCTCATCATAAACTCTGTAGCATTCACCCTCAATAAGTCCCTCAATTTTAGGTTTTATTCCGTTTCTTATTCTATAAGCATTACGTTCTGCAACTATAACTCTTTCATATTCGTCCAAAACATCTCCTATAGACCTTACAAAATCAAAATTCCCATTTAACACCCTTTCGTGTATCTCATCAAGAGTAATAGAATCCTCAACTGTAAATTTTCCGGTTTTAGTTCTTACAAGAGATTTCATATTAGCACCACAGCCAAGAAATTCACCTATATCACTGCAAAGAGTACGGATATAAGTCCCCTTTGAACAATCAACCTTCATTTTAAAACAATTTTCAGAAAGATTAATATCAAGAATTTCAATTCCGTATATTTCAATTTTGCGGGGCTTTCTCTCAACCTCAATACCCTTTCGTGCAAGCTCGTAAAGCTTAACTCCGTCAATCTTTATAGCCGAATACATAGGCGGTATCTGTTCAATTTCGCCTATAAAATTTTCAGCCGCATTCTTAATATCCTCAGCCGATACATTGACCTCAGCGGTTTTAAGTACAGCTCCCGAACTATCCTGCGTATCCGTAACCTCACCAAGCTTAACTTCTGCTACATATTGCTTTTTAGATGAAGTAAGAAATTCTGCAATCTTTGTTGCTTTGCCTATACAAATCGGAAGTACTCCGATAGCATCCGGATCAAGAGTTCCGGTATGACCTACCTTTTTCATACCAAATTCTTTGCGTATCTTAGCCACAACATCATGTGATGTCATTCCCTTTGGTTTATTTACATTTATAACTCCGTCCATACCTACCTCCGAAAGGTTATATTCTGCCGGCAAAACCAATCAACACTTCATTTTCAAGCGGCATATCAGCAAGGTTATGCACTCGCTGTCACCGCATTAAAGCTTTGTTTCGGTTTGCTCAACAATTTTCTTCTTTAATGTTTCAATTTTCATTTCTCTTGAAGTAAATCCTGCGGCTCTTATATGACCGCCGCCGCCAAAGCTATCCGCAATCTCTGCAACATCAACATACGCATTTGAACGAAAGCTTACTTTATATTCATCAACTCCACGCTCACGTATGTAAATTCCAACTTCAACACCTTCAAGACTGTTTGGCATATTAACTATATCTCCGGCATCTTCTTCTAAAATGCCGTTTTTTTCAAACTCATCTGCCGGCATATACAAAATTGCAATTTTACCGTCAGCGTATAACTCAAGATTATCAATCGCAGTTTCAAGAGTTTTATAGTAACCGAATTTCTTGGTTTCAAATAAATACTTTGAAATTTCCGCAACATCTATACCACACTCAATAAGCTTTGCCGCCGTAATATGAGTCTTTGCCGAAGTTGAAGAAAATTTAAACTGTCCCGAATCACATACAAGACCTACATATAGATTTTGGGCAATCTCCTTTGTTATTTCAATGTTCATAAACTCAAACATATCATATAAAATTTCAGTTGTTGAAGCTGCGTCCTCAACTACAACTGTACAATCCGAAAATTTCTTATGACTCTTATGATGATCAACAACCGCCGTATTGCCAACAAAAATCTCGCCATAATGTCCTATTCTGAATATATCTCCGCAGTCAAGCGCGACTTTCAGGTCAGACTCTTCAACAGAAAGTCCACTCTTTTCCATTCCGTATATAAGCTTTCTTTCTCTTGCCTTGCAATCCTCATCAACTAAAAATACATCCGCCTGCTTCCCCATTCCGATAAGTGCAAGCTTTAAAGCATAGGCACTTCCGAGTGCATCTCCGTCCGGATGCGTATGATTGAATATAGCTATTTTCTTTGCTTCTTTTATCTTTTTCGCTATTTCTTTAAACACAAATATAACCTCTCTTTTTACATTGTGCCGCAGGCACTTCTGTTACCGTTACCGCACGTGCGGATATGAAATCCACCTGTGCAGCATAAAATCATTTTTGTTTTGTTGATGTTTAAAATCCTCAGACGACCAGATAAGTTCATCCCTACTACCTTGTATCAAGTAAAACTTGACATTTATTTATGGGTAGGGGCGAACTGTGTTCGCCCGTGCTGTTCTTTTCTTTTTGCGTTAGGACGCAAAGAAAAGAACCAAAAGAAAAATT
>CAMCUJ010000120.1 GCA_945878965.1 uncultured Clostridia bacterium | reverse complement strand
ACAGAGAAAGCTCAAAGCCGGCTGAAGAAAATACCTGCACAATGTGTGGTGAACAGTGTGCGGTACGAAATATGAACCTTATACTTAAAGGCAGTGAGCTTGGAATTTAATCGGGAGAAAATATTTATGAAGAATTTACTTACAATTGCAGGCTCGGACAGCAGCGGCGGAGCGGGAATACAGGCGGATATAAAGACGTTTTCGGCAAACGGCTGCTATGCAATGAGCGTTATAACCTCAATTACGGCACAAAATACGGTTACGGTATCGGGAATTGAGGATATAAGTTCCGAAATGATTAAAGCACAGCTTGACGCTGTTTTCTCGGATATTGAGGTAGACGGAGTTAAAATCGGAATGGTTTCAAAGATTGAAAGTATTCTCGCAATAGCGGAGCGTTTGGAATACTACAAACCAAAGCTTGTAGTGCTTGACCCTGTTATGGTATCAACTACAAAGAAACGTCTTTTAAGCGAGGATGCAATAGATACTCTTAAGAAAAAGCTGATACCTCTTTCATATCTTATTACGCCGAACATTGCCGAGGCTGAGGTTTTGGCTGATATGGAAATTAAAAATTACGATGATGTTTATAAAAGCTGTGAAAAAATATTTAGGCTTGGCTCTCGGTATGTACTTGTAAAAGGCGGTCACAGCGTTGAGGACGGCAAATGCAACGATATTTTATTTGACGGCAAGGAATTTTTCGTGTTTGAAGGTGAACGCATAAATTCAAAAAACACGCACGGAACCGGCTGTACTCTCTCATCTGCTATTGCCGCAAATCTCGCAAAGGGTGAGAGCATTAAAGACGCAATAACAAAGGCTAAGGAATATGTTACCCTTGCTATAAAGCATTCCTTGAATATCGGTCACGGCTCGGGACCTACCAATCATTTTTTCAATTACACCGAAAATTAGCCGATATGATTTAATTGAATATTAAGCCTTAATAAGTTAAAAACGACACCCATCGCCTGTAAAGGTAAGGGTGTCGCTGTTTTTTCCGAATATTTTAAATAGTATTACTGTTTGCTTGTTGCAGCTGCATATGACGGTAAAGGATAGGTCGCTTTATATGAATTTGCTTTATCACCAAGAGGCATATTCTGTTTCTGCATTTCCTCAACTGCCCACTGTGAAATTAAATCTGCACCGTTGATATTGATATGAGTGTTGTCCGTAGTTCCTGTTGTATAGAAGCTCGAATTTTTAAAGCCGGCATAATCTACAAATCTTGAATCATACGGCTTTACATAGTTGAACATATCCATTGCAGTATCAAGACCTACTTCGTTTATCCAGCCGTTTGTTCTTGCATATAAATCAAGGAGCGGAACATTAATTTCAGATGCAAGCTCACGTGCGGCAGCTACATATTTTTCAAGACTGCTGTCAGAAAGCTGTCTGCGGCTTATAGAGGTTGCAATAACAGGCGTTGCACCAACGCTCTGAGCTATCTCTACATATTCCATAAGCGAATTCTTGTATGAACCCTCTGTAAATCTGTCACCGGACGGATCGGTGTAGCGTGTTTCATCATCAGCCTTTGAATCATTGTGTCCGAATTGAATTATAAGAAAATCACCCGCTTTTATGCTGTTTTTAAGTGTTGTGAAATTAACCTCATTTTTAAAGTTCTTAGAGCTTCTTCCGCTTAATGCGAGATCTGTAACCCTTATGTTATCAAAATAATTACCAAGCATTTGAGCCCAGCCCTTACGTGGATAATTCTTGTCATCATATACCGAAGCGGTTGAATCACCGACAACATATATAACCGCATCATCAGAAACCGTATCATCAGCTATTAACGGATCAACATACGGTTCAAGATTTTCAAGTCCCGAAAAAGCCATTACCTTAAAGGTATCATTTGAATCCATAGGAAGATTTACATCAGCATAGCTTTTTGCATCACTTCCCGATGTAACATCGGAAATTTTTATTATTTTTGTACCCTTAAGCGAACCGTTTGGATTATATACAGCACAGAATAATATCTCATTACCGGTTTTATTCTGTATACTTTCGGTAAACATTACAGTCTTTAATGTTCCGCCGTCAACAGGCTTAAAGCTGTTGTTTCCATCAGCGTCACCATATACATAGCCGTCAAATTCAACAGGAACATATCCCTTAACTATAACCGTAAAATCCTTTGTAGCTGACGCCGCATTTCTTGAAACCGTTGCCGTAAGAATTGCTGTTCTGTCCTCAGACGGTGCACGTGTAATTACTCCTGTGGCAGTAATTACATTTTCATCTGATGTTGCCCATGAAATTGAAGTCGCACGCTTTCCCGATGTTGGAAGTTCAATATTATTTTTGAGGGCTGAAGTATCGCCGAGAGTAAGTGCATCTATAACAGCCTGTACCGCCGCATTGTCGTCTGCGTCTGCAATAGTCGTTAATGTGAAGGATTTTTCGTGTACAAGAGAATCATCCTCCTGAACGCTGAATATGCCTGTAATTGTTACGGTCTGTGCCGCCGGCTGACAGGAAACCTCACCGTTTGTTGCGATAACTTCCGGCATAGTAGATTCCCAACTTACATCACAAGAGCCAAATTTTGATTCGTAGCTCTCGATTAGATTTAAGTCTGAGTCGATGCTGTCTATTGAACTATTATCTCCCTTGATTAAATCAAAGGTTAAACCGTCAATTTCCGCCGCAAAATCCTTAACCTTGTCCACCTCTCTGTATGAAAAGCCGTAAAAACCTAACTTTGAGCCTTTCGCATACACAGTATATGTATGTCCGCCTTCAACGCTGAATGTTGATATTGTTGTAGTTTTTACATCAACCTTAATGCCGTTATAATTTTTAAGAGCAATTCCGTTATCCAATATATAAAACTCTTTTCCGTTACCAAGCTGATATCCTACAGAAATTTCTCCTACATGCACGGTATCTGCAAGAGTAATTGAATAATACGTTCCTGTTTCTTTTTCTGTATTCGGAGAAGCTGCACCGGAAATACGTCCGGTATAAGGTTTGTTACTGCTGTCACTCTTATATTCATATTTATCTGCTCCAAGCGTTAAAGTGATTCCGTCAATTCCCGTTTCGATGGTTGTTGCTTCGGTTTCTGAGGTGCTTGTAACGGTATCGTTCGTTACGTAATAGTACTGAGGATCACCTTGAAGAGTTACTGTGTTCGTCGGTGCCGCAAAGGCCGTACTTGTTAATCCTAATGCAGCAGCAAGTACTGCTGCTAAAAGCTTTTTGAATTTTAGTTTCATAGTCTGTTACCTCTTTCTATATAGATGTTATATTTATATTTTATCACAAAAATATATGAATAGTCAATTATATAATACTAAAAATTAAATCTTGTTAATTTTCTGCTGATATGATACAATTAAATTATATTAAATGAAAGGCAGATTATTATGAACATAAAAACTAAGGATATAGATTATTCACTTTATCTTGTAGCAGGCAGTGATATTTGCGGCTATGATAAATTCCTTGATTATATTGAGCAGGCAATACTCGGCGGAGTCACTGTAGTTCAGCTTAGAGAAAAGCAAGCAAACGGACGTGAATTATATGAAACAGCCGTTAAGGTTCGTGAGCTTACAGAAAGATATAATATTCCGCTTATAATAAATGACCGAGTTGATATAGCACTTGCTGTCGGAGCCGATGGTGTCCATTTGGGTCAGAGTGACCTGCCGTGCCATATTGCACGAAAAATTTTAGGAAATGATAAAATTATAGGTTTATCTGCGAGAAATATCGAAAGAGCTATAGAGGCAGATCGGAGCGGAGCGGATTACTTAGGCGTTGGTGCTATGTTTCCCACCTCAACCAAAACCGATGCCAAAGTTGTGACGCCAAGCGTTATTAAGGAAATTAAAAACAAAATAAAAATTCCGGTTGTTGCAATAGGCGGCATAAATCTCGATAATATCGATAAGCTTAATGGCTGCGGTATTGACGGAGCTGCTGTTGTATCAGCTATTATGGGCAGCGAATTTCCAAGGAAATCTGCCAAAGAATTAATTGAAAAATTCAGAATGCTGTAATTTAAAAATCAGTTTACTATTTTGACGAAAGGAGATTAACAAAGCATAACAATACATTTGTAATTCGATTACATAGCTGCTTTGTTATAAAAATTTAAATGGATTTTAAGTTTGCGATTTTTGATTTGGACGGAACATTGATTGATTCAATGTGGATTTGGGAAAAGGTTATATTTGAATTTTTAGATAAGTATAACTGCAAATACGATATTAATATTGCTGAAGAAATTGCTTATATGACGTTTGAGATTTCCTCAAGCTACCTCAAAAAACTTTACAGTCTTCCACAGAGCTGTGAAGAAATAATGGCAGAGTGGATTTCTATGTCGGAAAATTATTATAAAAATATTATTAAGCCTAAAAAGGGTGTACGTGAGTATCTTGAGTATTTGAAAGCGAATAATATTAAAACGGCAATTGCAACTGCCTGTCCTAAATATTTATGTGAAGCTGTTTTAAAGGCTAACGACCTTGCGAAATATTTTGAAACCATTGTTTATGCCGAAGAAGTCGGAAAAAGCAAGGAAGAACCCGATGTATATATAGAAACTATGAACAGGCTTTCAGCTAAAGTTAATGATTGTATGCTGTATGAGGATATATTGGTTGCACTTAATACGGCTCACGACATAGGACTTAAGGTTACAATAGTTGAGGACGAAACCTCAAAATCTGACAGAGATGAGCTTATTAAAAATAGTGATGTTTATATAAAGGATTTTACCGAACTGATTTAAATATAACTAATTAATATATCTATCCTCTATAGACTGACGCAGGTCTTTTCTTAAACCTCTGTTTAATATCCTACTTTACACTATCATAAACTGCGAGTTCAACTAAAATTTTTTCAGCGGGAGCTTATACTCTCGCTGAAAATGTTAAATGACATTTTATCTAAGTAAAAACGCAAAAAATATCAGAAAACAAAAAACCTTGTACATAATGTACAAGGTTTTGGAGCGGAAGACGGGATTCGAACCCGCGACGTTCACCTTGGCAAGGTGACGCTC
>CAMCUJ010000119.1 GCA_945878965.1 uncultured Clostridia bacterium | reverse complement strand
TTAACCTGTGCTTTTTCTTCATCTGTAAGTGTTACACCGAATTCCTCTGCCTTCTTAAGACTTACAAACTGACGAAGTGCCGCATTAAGTGCATTCTCCTTTGCCATTTCTCCGTAAGTCTTTCCCGTTTCCTCATCAACTGTATCCCAGCTGTATTCCTTCATTATGTTTGTTATAGCGTCATCGCCGGCATTTTCATCAAGCTGCTGAACCTTTTCAAGAAGCTTTGCATACTGAATCTTGTAAGCTTCGCCTACCATAAAGTATCTGAAGTCATCCTCTATCATCTTATCCTTGCCCGAACTTAAAATTACTGCCGAACCGTCAGTCGGAACCTTGAAAACAAAGTTATAGCATAATGTGATTATAGCTGCAAGAAGCAATACACCAACTATTGATATTACAGCTATTATACCCTTATTGCTCTTTGGCTTTGCCATTATCTCAGGATTTACATCAGTATCATCCGAAATAGTTTCAATTCCGTCACTTAAAATCTCTGAATTTTCATCCGCTGTTGTTTCCTCAAAGCTTTCGCTGTTTTCGGAATCAGTTGTTTCCACATTATCATTTGCATTCGCTGCATCTGTTTCTTCAACAACTTCAGTTGTTTCTTCGGCAGAATTCATCTGCAGCTCTTCCTCATTCTCGAAAGACTTATTTTCGTTATTCTCCATACCAATATCCTCCAAACTAAAATTTAATACTATTTAATTATTATACACTCTTTTGTTTAATTTGTCTATACCTAATTTTATTTTTATTTTACAATTTGCTTATTAAATTATGCCGAAACTTTAATCAAAAATTCCTTTATTGCCTCGAGATATTTAAAATCATTATTTTTATGCATAATTTTATAACTGATATAAGGCTTTGCATTATTAACAATTTTAATATAGCCGCTAAGCTCAACGCAAAGCTCGGCTACTTTTTGCATATCGGGGGTTCTGTCGGGAGCAAAAAAGAATAATACTTCCTTTTCTCTCTCCTTGATATCGGTAATATTTGAAGCAGATGCAAGAGCCTTGATGAGAGCAACCTGCATAAGATTGTGAACCACTTCGGGAATACTTCCGTATCTGTCCTCAATCTCCTCATAAACGTCATATAAATCCTCCTGAGTCAGAATTGAAGCTATTTTCTTATAAGCCGACATTCTGTGACTGTGAACGCCTATAAATTCCTCAGGAATATACGCACTGACCGATAAATCAATTGAGGTTTCAACCTTTTCCACGGTTTCAATTCCACGCTGCTCATTTATTGCCTCCTCCAAAAGTCTGCAATACATTTCATAACCAACAGTTTCCATATGTCCGCTCTGCTGAGCACCTATCAGATTTCCCATACCTCGTATTTCAAGGTCACGCATTGCCACCTTAAATCCCGAACCAAACTCCGTAAATTCCTTAATCGCTCTTAATCTTTTTTCAGCAGTTTCATTAAGAGCCTTATCACGCTTAAATGTAAGATAGGCATATGCAAGCCTATTTGAACGTCCGACCCTGCCCCTGAGCTGATAAAGCTGTGAAAGTCCGAGTCTGTCTGCGTCCTCTATTATAATGGTATTTACATTCGGAATATCAAGACCCGTTTCTATTATGGTTGTACAAACCAAAATATCAATTTCGCCCTCCGAAAGCTCCATCATAATATTTTCAAGCTCGCTCTCATTCATCTTTCCGTGTGCAACCGAAACCCTTGCACTCGGAATAAGCTCTGAAATTCTTTCCGCAACCGAGTAAATTCCCTGAACACGGTTAAACATATAATAAACCTGACCGCCCCTGCCAAGCTCCTTATTTATAGCCTCATAAATTACGTCCTCGTTATATTCAAGAACATATGTCGCAACAGGATAACGCTCACTCGGCGGCTGATTTATAACGCTCATATCACGAAGTCCCGACATCGACATATGAAGAGTTCTCGGAATAGGCGTTGCAGATAGTGTAAGTGCGTCAACGTCCTTTCTGATTTCCTTTATTCTCTCCTTGTGTGCAACACCGAAACGCTGCTCCTCATCTATAATTAAAAGTCCAAGCTTTGAAAACTCAACCGTCTTTTGAAGTATCTTGTGAGTTCCGATTACTATATCAACCTCGCCTGTTTTAAGCTCACGCTTAACCGCCTTTTCCTGAGCCGATGTACAGAACCTTGAAAGCATAGCTATATTTATCGGATAATCCTTCATTCTCTGTCTGAATGTATTAAAATGCTGATTTGCAAGGATTGTTGTCGGAACAAGATATGCAACCTGATAACCGCTCATAACCGCCTTAAATGCGGCTCTTAATGCAACCTCCGTCTTTCCGTAGCCCACATCGCCGCAGAGCAGTCTGTCCATCGGCTTTTCGCTTTCCATATCCCTCTTAACTTCCTCAATACTCCTTAGCTGGTCGTCTGTTTCATCATAAAGAAATGCCGCTTCAAAATCACGCTGCCACTCTGTGTCCTCTTTAAAGCTTATTCCCTTAATTGACTGTCTTTGTGCATAGAGAGCTATAAGATCCTTTGCCATATCGGCACACGATGCCTTAACACGGCTCTTGGTTTTGTTCCAATCCTGCGAGCCGAGCTTATTAATTTTAACTCTTGCACCCTCTTTTCCGATATGCTTATAAATCATATCAAGCTGGTCTGTCGGAACATAGAGAATATCCTCGCCCTTATACTTAATTTTAAGGTAGTCCTTTTTAACTCCCTCAACCGAAAGGCGGTTAATTCCCACATACTGACCGATTCCGTGATTTTTATGAACAACATAATCGCCTATATTCAAATCAGTAAAGCTTTCAAGCTTATCCTGTTTTCTAAGACCCTTTCGGCGTTTGCTCTTTTTCCTCTCACCGCCGAAAATATCTCTGTCGCTTATAACCACCATTCTTATAAGCGGATATTCAAAGCCTCGGTTTAAACTTCCGTGAGTTATAACTATACTTCCCGAAGCAGGAGGATTTATAAACTCCTTTGACACGGCTGAAATAATTTCCTCGTCCTCAAGCTGTCTTTGAAGGTTTGCACATCTTGACTCGGAGCCTGCAAGAATTAATATTCCATAGCCGTTCTTTTTATAAAAGCTTAATGCATCATAGAAAAATTCCATCTTTCCGCCGTAGTTGTTAAGACTCTTTGCCGTAAAGCCTATGGTTTTTACATTTTTAAAGCCGTATACCGAATGTGAAAGACTGTTTATCAATATGACTTTTCCCTTATTCTTAAGCTTTTCAAGAAGTCTGTCATAGTCCTCAAAATATTTACCGCTTCCGCCAAGCACAATTCCTCTTTGTATAAGCTCGGAATACGAATCCGAAAATCTGTTATCCTCAGCACTTGCCGTATCATAAATTCTTGACGGCTCAATCATAAATATTAGTTTTTCCTCAATATAGTCAAGAATTGAAGACAGCTTATCTCCGTAAATATACGGTATATACTTATATATTGACGGAAAAATCTCACCGCTGCCCAGTCTTTCGATATCACGCTTTACTGAGGATATAAGCTTTTCCTTCACCGGGTCATTTTCGTAATTGTGCATAAGCGAAACCTTTTCATCAAGCTCTGACATAAGGTTAATTCTTGTTTTTTCGTCCATAATAATTTCAAATGCCGGAGTTATTCTCGCCTCGTCAAGCTTTGTAATTGTACGCTGACTCTCGGTATCAAACAATCTGATTGAATCCACTTCATAATCAAAAAATTCGACTCTGTAAGCGGTTTCGCTCCAGAACGGATAGAAATCAAAAATTCCGCCTCGTATGCTGAACTGTCCGGCACCTTCAACCATTTCCTCACGTCTGTAGCCGAGAGTTACCATTCGGTTTGCTAAATCAGTGAGTGAAATTTCATCTCCCACCTTAAACTCAAGCGTATATTTTTTATAAATTTCAAGTGACGCCGTAACGCTTCTGAGTGCTGAAACCGTAGTTATAATATGGTACTTGCTTCCGTTTCGTATAAGCTTGTCAAGAACATTAAGTCTTTCCTTTAAAATATCACGTCCGACAGCCTCAATATCATAAAAAATCAAGTCGCTTTCGGGAAACATAATTACATTTCCCCTGTCAAAGAAATTTAAGTCCTCATATATACGTTTTGCTTCAACCTCATTGTTTACAACTATAAGCGACTTTTTTTCAAGCTTCTCCGAAAGTCCGGCTATAATATGCACCGCCGAAGAATCCGCAAGTCCCGTAAGACTGACTGCATCATCTTTATATTTCACACTGTTTACAAGGTCCTCGAAATCCGCCAGCCCCTCTAAAATCTTTAAAAATCCTCTCATAGCTGTAAACCTCCTTCAAGTATTTTAGCTTTTTTCTCTATTTTACATTCAATCAATCCGTAACCTTACCGTTGAATTTTGACATTGCAAGCTCGGTTCCGTTTTCTATTATAACTTCAACCGCCTCTGCGACTTTAATTGCAACTTTAATCAAAATATCCACTTCTTCTTTTTGAAATTTTCCAAGTACATAATCAATCAGTTCATATTCCGGAGTTTTCGGAGCGCCTATTCCGATTTTAATTCTCGGGAAAATATCGGTACTGAGCTGATATATAATATTCTTAACGCCGTTATGACCGCCGGCACTGCCTTTTGGGCGTATCCTTAAGGTTCCGACCTCAAGAGATATATCATCGTAAATCACAATAAGATTTTCGGGAGCTATTTTATACCAGCTCATAATCTCTCTTACGCTTTCACCGCTTAAGTTCATAAATGTCTGAGGCTTTGCAAGAATTACACGTTCACCGCCTATTCTGCCCTCGCCGTATACCGCTCTGAATTTCTCCTTATTAAGCTTTATATCGTATTTACTTGCAATAACATCTAAAGCTTCAAAGCCTACATTATGTCTTGTTCCTACATAATCCCGACCGGGATTTCCAAGTCCAACTATAAGATACATAACTGTTCACATACTTACAGCCGAAAAGACCGCATATATAAATATGCAGCCTTATGTCTGTGAGTTTTTCTCCTTTTTAAAATTACATTTGATATTGTAAATATTTCTTATATTTCGCCACTGCCGCCTTGCAGCAGCTAAAGCTGTACGCTCTTTAAGGTGTAGTACCTTGCAACAACTAAAACTTGACATTGCTTGATTGGTAGGGG
>CAMCUJ010000118.1 GCA_945878965.1 uncultured Clostridia bacterium | reverse complement strand
CGTTGAATAACGGCGCTCTGCGCCTTATTGAACTAAATCAAGATGTCCCCCGCCTAAGAGGCGGCGGGTGCCACTTGATTTTTTCGGTGGGAATACCTTTTTCCCACTGAAAACGTTGAATAACGGCACTCTGCGCCTTATTGAAAAATTTTGAGAGGAAGTGTATAAGCTTGAGTAAAACCGCACATAAAGATAGAACAGATAAATGTGTAAATGTGAAAAACAATATAGAAAACAGTGAGAATAGTGATATAAAGACTATTGTGCTTGCAGGAAATCCGAATGTAGGAAAATCGGTATTCTTCAATGGAATTACCGGAGCTTATGTCGAGGTTTCAAATTTTCCGGGTACAACCGTTGATGTTTCAAAAGGAAAATGGCACGGCTATACGGTGATTGATACTCCCGGAGTTTACGGAGTTTCGAGCTTTAATGATGAGGAAAGAGTTGCAAGAGATGTAATTCTTGAAGGCGATATTATTATAAATGTAGTTGATGCTGTGCATCTTCACAGAGATTTGTTTCTGACTCAGCAGCTTATAGATATGGACAAGCGTATGATAGTTTGTCTTAATATGATGGATGAGGTTGAAATCAGCGGTCTTAAGATTGATACCGAAAAATTGAGAGAATATCTTGGAGTGCCTATTATTGAGTCAAAGGCACTGAGTGGACAGGGCATAGATGAACTTAAAAATTCTGTTCACAGTGCTTCAAAGGGAAATAAGACTGAAAATATTGATAAGTATATAAATGAACTTTCACATATAACGGATAACATTCCCGAGCTTGTAATGATTATGGAGGATGACCCCTACACGCTTGAAAAGTACAAGCTTGATGAAACTCAATTGCGTGACAGCGTTTATGCACAGCGTCGTACATATGTGGATAAAATCGTAAATGATGTAGTTGACGAAAGTGATATTAAAAAAGGTTTTTCGGCAAAGCTTGGAGAGCTTTTGCTTAAGCCTTGGTTTGGAGTTCCTGCATTTTTGATTTGTCTTGCATTTCTGTTTTGGTTTGTCGGAGTTGTTGCCGCACAATATGTGGTTGAAATTACCGAGGGCGTTATAATGGAGGGATATTACAGACCTTTTGTCGAGTGGCTGATTGGCGGTATTATTCCTAAGGAAACATTCTTCGGTCAGATTCTTATTGGAGAATTTGGACTTTTAACTATGGTTCCGGTATACATATTCGGACTTTTGCTTCCTCTTGTTGCGGCGTTTTATCTGTCGCTTTCGGTGCTTGAAGATTCCGGATATCTTCCGAGAATTGCGGTTTTGGTTGACAAGCTGTTTTCAAAGCTTGGACTTAACGGCAGAGCGATAATTCCTATAATACTCGGCTTTGGCTGTGTAACTGCCGCAACCGTTTCAACAAGACTGCTTGGAACAAGACGTGAAAAGGTAATAGCTACAGCGCTTCTCGGAATCACTATTCCGTGCTCGGCACAGATGGGGCTTATAATAGCTAAAATTGCACCTCTTGGCCCGGTTTATATAACAATATATACAGTAACTATTGTTTTAATTTTTGCGATTGTGGGAACTGTTTTAAATAAAATGCTAAGCGGGACTTCAACTACTCTTATGATTGACCTTCCGCATTTAAGACTTCCTCAGATTAAAAATGTGCTTAAGAAAACCTACAGTAAAACTTATGGTTTTATTGTTGAGGCATTTGGAATTTTTTCAATCGGTGCGTTACTTATTTCAATTTGTGACTATACAGGAATACTTGAAAAGATATCAAGGGCGGCAATGCCTTTGGTTACAGGAGTTTTAAGACTTCCAAAGGAGGCGGCTGTCGCTTTTGTAATGGGACTTATGAGAAGGGATTTTGGTGTTGCGGGGCTTAATGATTTGCCTATGACGCCTAATCAGGTTCTTGTTGCAATGGTCACTCTTACTTTGTTTGTTCCTTGCATTGCGAGTGTTCTTACAATGTTCAAGGAGCGTTCAAAGCTTGAGGCAATCTGTATATGGCTGTTCAGCTTTATTATTGCGTTCTTTGTGGGCGGAATTTTAGCATGGGGTCTTGCGTTAATTTAAGCTTTAGCGGACGGTGATTGAGTTATGAAGGTTAAATGCAGTATATGTGGTTTTGAGAATGATATAAGTTACGGAAATTACTGTGTAAGATGCAGAAGTATTTTGACAATTTGTAATGGTAACTGTAGGAATTGTCTTAAAAAGACTGATTTAAAGTGTAATTCTTGCGGCGGCAAGGATAGGAGGAGTGACTGAAATGACCCTTCAGCAGCTTAAATATGTGGTTGAAACGGCAAAATGCTCATCTATGAATGAGGCATCAAGACGGCTGTTTATGAGTCAGCCGAGCTTGTCTAATTCAATTGCGGAGCTTGAAAAGGAGATTGGAATTTCAATATTTACACGCAGCAGCAAAGGTATCATTATCACTCAGGACGGAGCGGATTTTTTGAATTATGCGGCTCAGATTGTGGAGCAGACCGAAGCTGTTAAGTCAAGGTATTTAAATCGTGACAACGATAAAATCAGATTTTCGGTTTCAACCCAGCACTATGCTTTTTCTGTAAGCTCGTTTATCCGTCTTGTAAATGAGCTTGGAGAAGATAAATACCGATTTTCTATTCGTGAAACAAGAACCTCGGAGATAATAGATAATGTCAGAGATTTAAGAAGTGAGATAGGTGTAATTTATATGGACGATGTAAACGAAACCTTTTTACAAAAATATCTTAGTGAAAACCATCTTTGTTTTTGTGAGCTTTTCAGAGCAAAGCCTCATATTTTTATAAGTAAGACTCATCCCCTTGCAAGTAAGGAAATGGTGGAGTTTAATGAGCTTGACCCGTATCCGTATTTATCATTTGTTCAGGGTGACAGTGATTCGGCACATTTCGCTGAGGAAATAGTTCCGTCGTGGATTCAGAATAAGCAGATAAATGTTACCGACAGAGCGACACTTTTTAATCTCCTTATAGGACTTAACGGATATACCGTTTCAAGCGGTGTTTTAAGCGGTGATTTGAACAGAGATAATATTACCGCTGTTCCGCTTAATTCGGAAACTGTGATGAAAATCGGATATATTTATCGTGAGAACAGCGTAAGAAGCACTATTGCAAACAGGTATATCGAATTGCTTAAAGATTCGGTAAACAAAACTTAAAATCAATGCGTAATTAAAAATACTTTTTGTTTGAACTGTGTTAAAACAAAAAGGTTGGCAGATTAATTACTATTTAATTATACAAAAGAGGTGTTTTAACAATGAAAAAAGATTATGAAATGAAAATTGCGGGACTTACCCGCAGACTTCCGCTTTTTCCTATAAGCGATGAGCTTCAGATAGGTGCGTTTATTATGTTTGGTGATGTTGAAATTACCCGTGCGGCGGCAGAGGAGCTTTTAAAAAAAGCGCCTGAGTTTGATATTATGATTACGGCAGAATGCAAGGGTATTCCGCTTATTTATGAGATGGCAAGACAGATTGATGCCGATAATTACATAGTTGCACGAAAGGCTGAAAAGCTTTATATGAAGAATGTATTAAAGGTAGAGGTTCAGTCAATAACTACTAAAGGAGTTCAAACCTTATGTATCGGCGAGGATGATGTTAATGCACTTAAGGGGAAAAGAGTACTTATTGTGGATGACGTTATAAGCACAGGCGAGTCGCTTCGGGCGATTGAGGAGCTTGTAAAGGCTGCCGAAGGCGATATTGTCGGCAAAATGGCAGTTTTGGCTGAGGGTGAGGCAGCAGACCGTGATGATATAATTTTCCTTGAAAAGTTGCCGCTTTTTGATAAAGAGGGTAATGCTATTTAAA
The DNA here is from genome assembly GCA_945878965.1 of uncultured Clostridia bacterium. Taxonomy (GTDB): domain Bacteria; phylum Bacillota; class Clostridia; order Monoglobales; family Monoglobaceae; genus CAMCUJ01. Next base: position 1,336 of record CAMCUJ010000118.1, on the reverse strand, counting down.
CTATTATTGTTGAAATAGGCTATTGAAAATGCTTAATAAAAATGTTATAATTGATTTATGATATTATACAGTTGGAAGTTGTGATAACGGCGCTCTGCGCCTTATTGAATTACGGCACTTTGTGTCTTATTGAAAGGAAAGGGTGTAGAAAATGAGTAATATATGGCATGATATAAGTCCTAAACGAATAAATCCGGAGGACTTTGTGTGTGTAATAGAAATTCCCAAGGGAAGCAAGAAGAAGTATGAGCTTGATAAGGAAACCGGTCTTATAATTCTTGACAGAATTCTTTATACATCAACTCACTATCCTGCAAATTACGGATTTATTCCAAGAACTTATGGTGATGATAATGACCCGCTTGATGTTCTGCTTTTATGTTCGGAATCTATTGAGCCTATGTCACTTGTGAGATGTTATCCTATAGGTGTAATTTCTATGATAGACAGCGGTCACAATGATGAAAAGATTATAGCTATACCGTTTAGTGACCCGAACTACAATACTTATAAGGATATTTCGGAGCTTCCGGAGCACGTATTTAATGAAATGCGTCATTTCTTCTCGGTTTATAAGGCACTTGAGAATAAGGAAACTGCTGTAAGTGAGGTTCAGGACAGAACTGCGGCTCTTGAGATTATTTCTCGTGCTATTGATAAATATATAGATAAGTTTTGTAAATAATACTTATATGCATTAAATTAGGTATATCTGTTTTAAAGCAGATATGCCTTTAAATTTTATTTAAAACTATGATAAAAATACTTCATAAAAGGAGAGAGTGTGAATTGAACGGAGAAAAAACTATTAATGAATATGTAAACAATAAGCCTGAAAATGTTGTTTTAATTGATGTACGCACCATTGAGGAATATAATGGAGGATATATTCCTGACAGCATTAATATACCGCTTGATGAAATAGAAAAAATTAAGGATATAGTTAAAGATTTCAATACACCGATTTATCTGTACTGCAGAAGCGGAGCAAGGAGCGGTACTGCACTTAATATTGTAAAGAAGCTGGGTTATGTCAATGTAACCAACATAGGCGGAATAATAGACTACAGCGGCACAGTTAAGCGTGGAAGGCTTATGTGAGTTCTATAATTAGTATCTTATAACATCTTAATATTTACGTTCTTTAAGGTGTAGGGCGTGTAATATCAATTGCTGTTCTTTGTACGGGTGGATATGGAATCCGCCCGTGCGACATAAACAACCACTGCCTTACGGGACGTCGAGGACGCCGTCCCCTACTACCTTGCAACAATTAAAACATGACATTGTTTGATTGGTAGGGGCGAACTGTGTTCGCCCGTGTGAGAGCAATTGC
>CAMCUJ010000117.1 GCA_945878965.1 uncultured Clostridia bacterium | reverse complement strand
AAAATGAAAAAAGTTTGCAAAAAGGAGTTAGTTTTATGGGAGAGGATTTAAGAGATATAAGAGGTAATAATGAAGAAAAGGACAAATACCTTGTCTGTTTTATAGGTAACAGTACATTTGCGATACCAATAGCAAAGGTAGCGGAGATTATAGGTTATGACAGCATAGAGGGCGGAGCTGATAACAAGGACCTTAAGAAGGGTGTTATAGATTTTGCCGGAGAAAAGGTTTCCTTTGTCAGTCTTGGAAAGGTATTTTACAATGAAAAGCTGGAATACACAGATAAGACTTGTTTTATTATAACAAGACTTAAAGAAGGAAAGATAGCTTTTGTTGTAAAAGCGGTAGCAGAGGTTACGGATTTTGGAGGAGAGCTTATTATGCAGCCATCGCTTCATGCCAGACGTCATATTGAATCTTATGTTGTCGGAGTTGTGAGATATAAAGATGATATAATTCAGATACTTGATGTTGATAGGATTCTGAAATAACTTGCCATACAAAAAGGAGCGTGGTTGCTATGATGAATAAAATTGTTAATAAAATACTGGCAATTGTTATTGCCGCAATGTTAATAGTATCAGGTTCATTTGTGGTAGCAATATTTCAGTATATATCATTAATAAATTCTGAATATGCTATGTTGGCGGAAGATTCAAGAGTTATACTTGATAAGTATATGAATGATATTTCGGATGATATGGAGATTGCCGTAAATACTATTAAAGAGGATAAGGATTTTCAAAATTTAATTGTTAAAAACGGTGCTTTAAGTGATAAGCTGGCTTATTATAACAACTTTCTAAGTAATACATATATAAGCTACATAGCGATTGCGGACAAGGATGGAAATTACATTGAAAGTAATATTTCATCGGTAATAGGTCAGTCTGCCGGATTAAAACATATTACTGATGCGCTTGCGGGAAATGAAACATCTTGTTTTGAGAAATCTGCGGATACAAAGCTTGGATATTTTACAGGAATACCTGTGAAGAATGATAAAGATCAGGTTGTTGCGGTGATATCTCTTGGTGCAGATATTGCTAATATAAATAATCTTAAGGCTATTGCCGGAAGTGATAGAAACTTTTTTGCAATATATAATGAGAAAAGTCAGGTTGCATCTACTATAAACGGTCTTGGCGGATTACAAAATGCCAAAGAGAAGCTTAGCGATGATATATATGACCAGATTGTAAATGAAGGAAAAGATTACGTTGTAAAGAAGAAAATAAATAATAAGAATTATACAATGATTTACTCATCTTTCTTTGACAAGAAGCTAATTGGAGTATCGGCTGTTTGTATTGACAGTATAGTTGGTGGACTATTGAAAGTTAATTTGATATCAATTGTTTTAATTCTTGCATTGTTAATCGGAACAGTAGCGGCGCTAAGAATATTTGTCATTAAATATATAGGAATGCCGGTTGAAAAGGTTACAAAGCTTGCAGACAGAATAAGTGGCGGTGACCTTGGAATTAACAGTAAAAACAAGACTAAGCTTGATACAAAGTCACAGGATGAAATAGGCGAGCTTGCGAGAGCTCTTACAAATACGGTTTCAATGCTCCAGTCTTACATTGGAGATATTGAGCATATGTTAAGTACTATTTCAAAAGGTGACTTAACAATGAAGGTTATGCTTGATTACAAGGGTGACTTTGTTGGAATACGCTCGGCTATAAGTAATATTACTGTATCGCTTAAAGAGATAATAAACAGATTATTGGTATCATCGCAGGAAGTTACAAGCGGTTCTGACGAGGTATCAAAAGCCGCACAGGCTATGTCGCAGGGTTCTATTGACCAGGCGCGTGAGGTTGATAAGCTTTCTGTACTTATCAGAGAAAACTCCAATAAGATTGCTCTTAATGCCAAGGATGCAACTGAGGCGAGCGGACTTACCAATGAGGCTAATTCTATAGTTGATGATTGCTTAAAAAGCTTTATGGATATGAATGCTGAAATGGAAAAGATTAATGATACAACAGCTAAGATGAATAATGTTGTACAGACAATAGATGATTTCGCATTCCAGACAAATGTACTTGCACTTAACGCATCGATTGAGGCGGCAAGAGCAGGCAGCTACGGTAAAGGTTTTGCGGTTGTTGCGGATGAGGTAAGAAATCTTGCGAATAAGAGTGCAGGTGCAGCCAAGGAAACAGGCGTCCTTATTAGAGAAATTGTTGAATTGGTTGAAGGCGGTATGAGATTCTCAGATCTTGTTGGTAATAAAATAGCTAAGGTTGTTGATGTAATCAACGGTATAGTTGAAAAGATTGATCATATAGCTGTAAAATCAAATGAACAGGCTGAGTCTACAACAATGATTGTAAACAGTGTTGAGGAGATATCAAAGGTTATTCATACAAACTCTTCAACGGCAGAAAGATGTGCGGCTGCAAGTGAAGAGTTATCAGCACTTGCAAATGAGCTTCGTGAATTAATTGATACATTCAAGACTGAGGAAAACGCTGAAAGATATGATAGACTTGTTGCACTTCGTGAGGCTGAAGAAACTGAAATGACATATGAAGATACTGAAGATACTGAAGATTATGATGGTCTTGACGATTATGATTTTGGAGATTCAGTTGATTCAAGTGAAGAGATTTCTGCATCGGTAAGCAGTGAAGCAGTTGAAGTGTCATCATCAGAAGAGAATACAGATGTAAATAGTGAACCTGTTGATGAAGAAGCGGCTTATGAGGCTTTGTTTAACACATTTGATTTTGGAGATGAAGATCCATATGCTGACAATGAAACAGCAGAGAATGATAATAACTCTTCAGAAGTAGTTGAAGACAGCGATGCTGCAGTTGATGAAACAACATCAGAAATTGAATCGGAAACAGAAATTAAAGATGAAATTACCGAGAATACAGTGAATAACCTTGAGCCGGCATCTGAAATTACAGATGAAACCGATATTGCCGAAGATGTATACAGTACTACTGAGGAGTCAGTTAGTCTTGATGGAGATGCAGAGGTAATAGAGGATGTTAAAATAGTTGATGCTGATGAAATTGCCGAAACCAATAACAGCGTTGAAGAGTCAGAAGCAAATAAAGATGAGAATGCTGAGTCTAAGGCTTCTAAGACGGGAAAAAAGATGAGCCGAAAGGCAAAGAAGTTTGCTAAAAAGGGCAAAGGCAAATTCTCGGATGATGCAAATGACAAATATTAATTACAGACAAACTAAACTTTTAATTGCAAACTTTTAAATGTGAAAAACCTGTCGAAGAATTTATCTTTGACAGGTTTTCTTGATACAATAAAAACAGCGGTTGAAGCTTAATTCAAACCGCTTTTTTAATTCTACTTACCGCCTAAGGAGAACAGCGGTTAGAGTTTTCAATATGTAGATAAAATTGTTTCATTAATGTGATTTGATTTTTGATAGAAATGAATTTTCAAAGTCGGAAATTATATCGTCAGCTTCTGACTGAGTTATTTTTCCGCTTTCAAGCATTGCATCGATATTTGAAAGCGTATTTTCAAAAACTAAATCCTTAAGCTCTGAAAATTTTCCGTATTCCTCAGCTACGTCCCAAGGATTTGCGCCTGTTATAAGAATTTGTTCTACTTCACTTTCATCTTTCTCTATAACACTTGCAAGAAGAGCTGTTATATTTCCTGAGTTGCCGTAAATGTTATCTGTCTTTGGTTTTGCATCACAGCTGTTGATAAATGATAAATCAGCATTATTATACATAGAAACATACTCCTCGTCTGATAATTTACCTTCATTATATAATTTGTCAAGACCGCTGTTATAAGCTTTTAAAACAAGAAAATTATATTCATCCGAGACTCCGTACATATCTGCAATACTTTCAAGAGTTTCTCCTTTTTTAATTTGTTGTTTAATTGTTTCGATAGTTTCACCTGTTAATGCACTTAAAATTTCAAATCGGTCATTGCTTGTGTAGCTCTTTCGTTTTTTACTGTCGGATGCTGCAGCAATACTTTGAATTTTTTCTTTATACGTAAGGTATATATAATTTCTTGCGTTGTTTACCATTGGTTTTGATGCAGCACACGCTACTTGGTCAAGTGATGAAATAAGTGCGGCAGACATAATCAGTATTGCGGTTATGTGTTTGAATTTTAGGAGTTTACTTCTCTTTACAATATAGTTTTGTTCATTGTTCATAGTTTGCACCATCCAAAAATTATTAGAGTATATTTTATTTTAAAAGTTAATAAATTATGATTAGTTAAATTGATTATTCATTTAATTAACTTCTATATTAAAAGTATAACGCTTTTGTGTGAATGTTTTATGAACGTATTATTAACTATTTCTTAATTTTTAGCTATATTTTCTTTTAAAATCTACGGTGAATTCCTTGCATTTTTAATAATTATATGTCATAATATAATGAGTGTAAAAGATATAATATAATAATAGGGGAAATCCCTTATTGAAAAATGAGGTAGAAATATGAGTGAAAATATCGAGAAGAAGGGAAATATAAAAAGCAGTAGAAAAGCCAAAAGAATAGTTATATCAATTGTCGGAGGTATTGTTGCTTTAATTTTAGTGTTTGGCATAGCTGTAAGTGCTTATGATAAAATTCCAAACAATACATATGCAGCCGGAATTAATATCAGCGGTCTAAGCATTGATGAAGCTGAAAAAGCTATACAAGCAGAAGCTGATAATAAGCTTAAGGGTCAGACGGTAAGAATGATATATAACGGTGAAATATGCGACATTGGACTTGATGATATCGAACCTATAGTTAATGCCGGACAGACTGCCGAAGAAATAGCGGAAAAAAGATTAGGAAAGAATATTTTTTCTAAGATGAGTAATATTCTTACTTCAAGATTTAAAAAGAGCGAAAATGTTCTTGATATTTCGCTTAATGATGAGAAGCTTTCCGCAAAGATTGATGAATTTACGGTTAAGTTTGAGCAGCCTGCCAAGGAATGCAGCTTTGAGCTTGACGGTCAGACCTTAAAGATATTTAAGGGTGAGGACGGAAATGAGTTCAATCACGATAAGATTAAGGAGGATATTTATAATTCAATAGCCTCACTTAAATTCAATGATATAGATTTAAGAATTGAAAAGGTTGAGCCTAAAGAAGTTATATTTGATGATTTTTATGCACAGATAACGGCTCCCGCGGTTGACGCCTATTATGAAAAGATAGACGGAAAGATATCGGTAAATCCGGGAACACCGCATATTGATGTTGATAGGGACAGTGTAAAAA
>CAMCUJ010000116.1 GCA_945878965.1 uncultured Clostridia bacterium | reverse complement strand
TAATATATATTTTCAGGAGAAATACTCCTAATCAATTCAATAGAATGAGTAGAAAATAATACAACGGTGTTATTTTTCTCCGCAATATCCTTCAAGAAATAAACTAATCTTCTAAGTGCCGAAGAATGTAAAGCCAATTCTACTTCATCAAGAAACATAAAGGCGGGTGTTTCTCCGTATACTTCTTTTTTTAGTCTTTTTTCTATTGAACTTAAAATAGTCAGTAACAAGTTCTCGCCAGTTGACATATTTAACTGGCTGATTAAAGATCCTTTATTCTCATAATAATATGTTGGGCGCTTTAATCTCATCTTTTTAGTTTCCTCATTTTTCAACATATAAAGAGAGCTATAATATTTTTCATCATCATGAAGAATGGCTCCTAAACTTGTCTTTACAAAATCAGAAGCGCCTATTAATTGATATTTTTCAATTGTTGCTAACTTTCCTAACAGTGAATAATCTATATCCTTAAACCTGTTACCAAAAACTATGCTACCTTCATAAAAACCAGTAATTCCCAAGAATTGTTTATGCGATGGATTTTTCCATTGTCCATCTTTTTCTCTAATCTCTCTCTTTTTACCTTCAAACTCAAACCGGATATAGGCTTCATCTCTGGGATTTCCGAAATAATCATAAAACGATGGTACATAAAAAGCTGCTGCTGCACACGAAATAACAGTACTTTTTCCTGAACCATTCTCCCCCGTCAAGGCATATAGTCCTTTTTCCGTGGGTATTTCAAACTCAAAATCATCTATATTTTTTACATTATGAATTTTTACTTTAATAGACATAAATCATCATTCCTTTCTGTTTTTCAATGGTTTGATTACTCTTTCTAAGTTTCCTGTCTGTATTTTACTGCCATCTTCAAAAATAAATGTCTGTTTATATGATACTTCAAGAGTATCAGCTATTTGTATCATTTCATCTAAGGTTATTGTATCTCGTTTTAATTTTTTATTAAAATTTTGCGGAGTTTGTCCTATCCGTCTTGCAAGTTCAGCAATACTTATTTTTTTATTCTTACACAGTTCTCTAATCATATCAGAAGATTTCATATAACACATCTCCGCACTCTTAAATATTAAAATATTTGCTAAATATATTATAAACCATTTGGTTTATTTTTTCAATAGCTTTCATATTAATTTTTGTGCAAAAAAGCACCCAAGACCGAAGTCCTGAGTGCAAACCCATCTAAAATCATTCATATTTCTACCACCGTGCCGTCCTTAAATGTCACGGTGCGTTCTTTCTTTCCGATAGTGATGAAATCTACCAAGCTGCCCCATAGTGCATCATCAAACTCTGTTATGACTTCATCCCGATTCTTTAGCGCCTTGATGAAAAGTTTCATTTTTTCGCTTTGTGCCTTTTTCTGTCCTATCTTATAGTTTAGTTCATCGTGTTTTTCTTTTTCCTTATCATACCGTTTTACCAGCTCGCTGTAATGTTTCTGATATTCTTCTTGGTTCTGTGCTACCCGAGCATTTTCAGATATACAAGACTGCGTCATTTCAACAAGTATCGCCATTTCTTCTGCGGCTTTATCTCGTTCCTCTGTAAGTTCAGCAGTGTCAAATAATGTCCTGCGCATCAATTCAACATTTGCGATGATTTCTTTTTTCTCGGTCAACAGTTTATTAAAAGCAGTTATGAATATTTCCTTGATTTCTTCTTCGGTAACATGAGGAGTGCCGCATTTCTCATCACCATCAAATTTACGGTTACAACGATATATGATTTTGCGATATTGGTCTGTGGAATGCCAGACCTTTGAACCGTACCAACTGCCGCAGTCACCGCATTTTATCTTATTTGAGAATATACTCACCCCACTGTAGCGCGAACCTTTGGTGCGTTTGCGTCTTTCGAGTTCTGCCTGCACAAGGTCGAATACTTTAGGGCTGATAATTGCCTCGTGGTTTCCTTCAACATAGTATTGAGGAACTTCTCCCTCGTTCTTTTTATGCTTTTTTGTCAAAAAATCAACCGTAAACTCTTTTTGCAAAAGCGCATCGCCCTTATATTTTTCATTTGACAACATTCTGCGGACGGTGCCTTGATTCCACTTGTATTTACCGCCGGGGGACTTTATACCTCGCTTTGTCAATTCTTCAGCTATGGAATGTGGTGTCATGCCCTCAAGAAACAGCCTAAATATCAGCTTGACAGTTTCTGCCTGTTCATGATTTACAACAATCTGTCCGTCTGCTCCTTTGTCAAGTCCGAGCACTCGGGAATATGCAAAACTCACTTTGCCGTCTGCAAATCGTTTTCTGTGTCCCCACGTAACATTTTCTGAAATGGAACGGCTTTCTTCCTGTGCCAAAGAACTCATAATCGTAATAAGCAGTTCGCCTTTACCGTCAAAAGTCCATATGTTTTCTTTCTCGAAATAGCACTCGATGTTGTTCTCTTTCAGCTTTCTAATGGTTGATAGGCTGTCCACTGTATTTCGTGCAAAACGACTGACGGACTTTGTAATAATAAGGTCAATCTTTCCATTCAGCGCATCGGCAATCATATTATTAAACCCTTCACGGTGCTTGGTTGAGGTTGCTGAAATTCCCTCGTCTGTATAAATGCCCGCAAACTCCCAGTCATCTCTGTCTTTTATGTAGTTCGTATAATAATCCACCTGTGCCTCATAACTTGTGTTTTGGTCATCATGTTCTGTACTTACACGAGCATATCCGGCAACCCTGCGTCTTTTTATGCTGTTGACCGGAGCAGCCGTAAATTTATTTATTGTTGCAGGGATTGTCCTTACTTTTCTCGGTGTCAATGTTCCTCACGTTCCTTTCTGCATTGCCATTTTTCTTTCATAAGCTGACTCATATATTCCTTATATTCTTCCGTATGCTTACAACCCTTTTTCTTTTCTTTATAATTCCTGCATTCTGTATGCCCGTCCTTAAATTGAAATGTGACCGTTCCATTTAAGATAACCGCATTAACAATTTCATCGTCCATAAGCTGTTCGGAATATTCATTAAGGTTAAGCACACCGCATATCAGTGGTTTTAATGTTGATTCCTTAATTGCCGTATTTCCGCAGCCTTTGCAGCATCTCCATGTACGCTCTTTTGTACCGTCCGCATATGTAACCAACTGTCCTCGATAGTTTTCTCCGCAGTTTCCGCACTTTATAAAACCTGTAAACTCATTAAATCGTTTACGATTAGGATTGCTTGCTTTGTTTTTATGGAGTTCGCCCCATTCTCGTCTGCGTTCTTCAGTCCAGCAATCCGTCCGTGCCGTAGACTTCCAATGCTTATGAATAACAGTTCCGTCCGTAAAATGAAATTCAAGCAAATCCGCACCGATTACAGTAATTTGACGGATTCTATCGGAGAATATATCCTCATCAAACTCATCAAGTCCGAGTACCTCGGCACATATGTTTTTCAGCGTTATTTCGGGTATGCTTTTCGCCGAGCAAAACTTTGCTCCTTTGTCACTTTTCGTTCTGCAAATCCATATATAATAGACCTTGTCAGAATTTTTGTTTTGCCGCTTTCCGCTTCGGCGGTAGTTCTTGCCACATATTCCACATTTAATTTTACTTGTAAAGCATGATGTGTTTATACTCCAATTTGCAAACACCCCAAGTTCTCTGCGCCGTTTGCGTTCCTCCTGCACAGCCTGATAAACCTCAAGCGGTATAATTGCCTCATGCGTATTTTCAACATAATACTGCGGAAGTTCTCCACGGTTTATTTTTGACTTGCCGGTAATAGGGTCTGCCACATATTCCTTTTGAAATAATAAGTTTCCGGTATATGTGATATTACTTAAAATCTGTCTTATTGCTGTATTGCCAAAATGTCCGCCCTTATAGGATTTCACACCCAGTTCTTCAAGTCGCTTTTCAGTGCTTTCTGCAGATAACCCGTTCAAAAAATCATCGTAAATAAGTTTTACTATTTTCGCTTCTTCGGGTTCAATGACAAGCTTGTCACCCTGCCAGCGATAGCCGTAAATATTAAATCTCCCATTTGGTATGCCTTTTTCAAACCTTTTTCGTGTAGCCCATTTAACATTTTCTGAAATCGAACGGCTCTCTTCCTGTGCAAAACTCGCAAGAATCGAGAGCATCAACTCTCCGTCACCGCTCATTGAGTTTATGTTCTCTTTTTCAAAACGAACTTCAATTCCAAGTTCTTTTAAATGCCGTACTGTTTGCAAGAGGTCAACGGTGTTTCTTGCAAATCTTGATATACTTTTACATAGAATAATATCAATTTTCCTATCCTCACAATCTTTAATCATTCTGTTAAATTCGGTGCGCTTAACGGTGCTCGTGCCGCTTATAAAACTGTCTGCATATACTCCGGCATATTCCCATTCGGGATTGTTTTGTATCAAACTGCTGTAATAACTTATCTGGGCGGAAACAGAATGCATCATACGCTCCGATTCCATTGATACTCGACAGTATGCAGCAACTTTTTTACGCTGTTTAAGTATCGGCACGGTTGGCTCTATTTTTCTTATTTTCGCCATATAATCACTTCCTTCCGATACTATACATCACTCTTTATGCCTCTAAAGTCAAGGAAATATCAGCAAATAATGTACCCAAAGTTGGACGGTATTTCTCGGTAAATATTGTATCAATCCGATGGTATTCCTCTTTGGAAATAATGCCGTCTAAAAGCATTTTTCTTGCCATAAACATAGTAGTTTGATAAAGCTTTTCGTTATTTAATTCTGCATTACTCACCGTTAGCACCTCCGAATCTCATCTTTATATAACATTCACGACTGCAATATTTTCGATGGTTATTTCCGTATGCTTGAAATTCCTTCCCGCAGCTTTCACATTTAAAATCGTATATTGCCTTTTTATCAATTTCATCACTGTGTAATTTCCACCATTTCATTCTGCACTTATCGGAGCAGAATTTCTTTTCTCGTGTTCTGGTGGGCTGATTTATAGGCTTTCCACAGCATTTACAACAAACTAAAGTTTTTTTATCGCATCTCCTATAAAATGATTTGACCGTATTAATCGAAACCTGTAGTTTCTCAGCAATATCAGCATATGTCAATCCTTTAGCACGGAGTGCTATTATATTTGCTTTTTGTTCATCTGTCATTAGCTACACCTCCATTTTCCTTGATATGTCTATAGGCAAAGAAAATTCATAAAATTCGAAGTAACGGCAAACACATATTTTTTTCTTTAGTAGTCAAAGGACATAAATGTGTGTTTTAAGAACTAAAAAAAAGCCTGCTGGAGAAACTTCTCTCCAACAGGCATAAAATCAATTATTCACTTGTGCCGTCCCAATGTCTGTCGTAAATCCCTGCTCTGTCATTAGTT
>CAMCUJ010000115.1 GCA_945878965.1 uncultured Clostridia bacterium | reverse complement strand
AACTTTAGAAATTTTCTCATCTGCTCCCTTGTGATAGCCTCCCGTGTAACACTGTCATTTACAACCACCGTTGCCAGTTCAAATGCGAAAGGGTTCTTGTTTAAAATATCATCATCTACCGCCATCTGAAATGCCGGACGCAGAACACCACGCACTGTTTTGATTGTACTGTATCCTTTTGCGTCCTGCTGCATTTTAATCAGAAACAGCTTGGCATCAGATGTTTTCACATTAGCGATTTTCTTGTTGCTTATTGTACTTGTTAATTCCATTTATAGAATTGTCAATATTTCTAAATTAATTTCTATAATTTTCTTCATTTTTGTATACAATATTGTCTGTTTACAATTGACACATTATATTTTTAGTATTATAATTAATTAGCAGGCTAATTAATTGGCAAAGCGAGGTGATATCAATGCAGTTTTGTGACAATACCGAAGAAGCTACAAATAAATTAAATGAGGATATAAGAAAATTTAATAATCTGCTTAATATGTCCAGGAAATGTATACAGATTAATTTAAGCAAGATGGGGCTTTCGATAGGTCAGCCGGAGATACTTTATACAATAAAGCATTTTTCCGATTTCAGTCAAAAGGAAATAGCTCACATATGCAGGGTCAGACCGTCAACATTATCCCGTTCACTTGATTCGCTTGAAAAAAACGGACTGATAGAAAGACATCTCAATTCAGACAAAAGACGTACTATTTCTTTAAAGCTTACACCGTTTGGTGAAGAAAAGCTTGAAGCAGCATTAATCAGAGTTAAGCATATGCACGAATTGATTTTTGGCGATATTTCGGAAGAAGAAGCAGAACAGGTGCGAAACGTATTCGCAAAAATACTTGATAGAATGGAGCTTTATTATATAACCATCAGTAAGGAATAGACAATGTAAAAAAATCTTTGAGCGAAAAAACAAAAAGCCACGAATGCGGCTTTTAAGTTTGGCACCCCCGACCGGAGTCGAACCGATGACTAACCCTTAGGAGGGGCTTGTTATATCCACTTAACTACGGGGGCATATTATTTAAATTTTAGTAAAGCACAAAAAAGCTTACTTAAATAATGATATATCATATTATGGATTTTGTCAAGTATAAAATTAAATTTAATGATAGAACAAACAATATTTATTTGCTCTGTGAAAATTAAAGAAAGGGTGTGATACTAAGTGATAAAACTCTTATCCTATATAAAGCCGTATATAGGAATGCTTTTACTCTCAATAGCCCTGCTGTTTGTTCAGGCTCTGTGCGAGCTTGCACTTCCCGACTATATGTCGGATATTATTAACGAAGGTGTTATGAGCGCAAATATGAACGCTATATGGGAAAACGGCTTTAAAATGATATGGATTACTCTTTTATCAACTGTTGTAAGCGTAATAATGGGCTATTTTGCCTCAGATATTGCGTCATCTGTTTCAAGAGATTTAAGACGAGATGTGTTTATCAAGGTTGAAAGCTTTTCAAATGCGGAGTTTGATAAATTCTCTACAGCATCACTTATCACAAGAACTACCAATGATATCACTCAAATACAGATACTTATAGTTATGGTCGTAAGAATTGCGTGCTATGCACCGATAATGGGCATAGGCGGAGTTATGAAAGCACTTTCAAAAAGCACCTCGATGTCATGGATTTTAGCTGTAGCAGTAATTTGTCTTTTGATTGCAATAGGCATAATTTTCATTATATCATTTCCGAAAATGAAAATCGTTCAGAAATTGGTAGACAAACTTAACCTTGTAATCCGTGAAAACCTTGACGGAATGCTGGTAATCCGTGCATTCAACAGCCAGAAATTCGAGAGTGACCGTTTTGAAAAGGTAAATCGTGATGTTACACGCAATAACCTTTTTGTAAACCGTTCAACCGCCGCAATGATGCCGGTAATGATGCTTATAATGAACATTATACAGATAGTTATTGTATGGGTAGGCTCAAAACAGGTTTCAAGCTTTTCTCTTGACATAGGCGATATGATGGCATATATGCAGTACGGACTTTTGGTAATTATGTCATTCCTTATGCTTGCGGCAATGTTCATTATATTCCCGAGAGCTGCGGTTTCCGGTGATAGAATTTCTGAGGTTTTATCGGTTGATGTAACAATTAAGGACAAAGAAAATCCCGAGCATTTCAATGAAAAGCTTGTTCCTAACGTAGAATTCAGAAATGTAGATTTCGCATATCCGGAAAGCGACGGTTATGTTTTAAAGGATATAAGCTTTACTGCAAAGGCAGGACAGACAACTGCGTTCATAGGCTCAACGGGAAGCGGTAAATCAACTCTTGCAAACCTTGTGCTTAGATTTTACGATGTTACAAACGGAGCAATTTTAATTGACGGCATTGACATAAGAGATGTACCTCAGGAAGAGCTTCGTGATATTATCGGCTATGTACCGCAAAAGAGCATACTGTTTTCCGGAACTATAGCCTCAAACCTTTATTATGCCGATAAAAACAGTACCGAAGAAAATATTGAAAAGTCGTGCCGTGTTGCACAGGCAACCGAATTTATAGATTCAAAGCCGGACGGATACGATACGGAAATAGCTCAGGGCGGAACCAATGTTTCGGGAGGTCAGAAGCAAAGACTTTCAATTGCAAGAGCCTTAGTTAAAAATGCTCCAATCTACATATTTGATGACAGCTTTTCGGCTCTTGATATGAAAACCGATAAAAAGCTTCGTGAGGCACTTAAGAAAGAAACCGGCGACAGCACAATACTTCTTGTTGCACAGCGAATAAGCAGTATTATGGATGCTGACCAAATAGTGGTTCTTGACAGCGGCAAAATTGTCGGAATAGGCACACATAAAGAGCTTCTTAAAACCTGTGAGGTTTATCATGAGATAGCTGCATCACAGCTAAGCGAGGAGGAATTAATGCGATGAGTGAGAAAAATTCTTCTAACAAAGGCCCAATGGCGGCTATGATGGCAGGCGGTAAGGCAAAAGACTTTAAGGGTACAATGAAAAAGCTGATTAAATATATCTCGGAGTATAAAATCAGCGTATTTACAGTAGTATTTTTTGCGGCACTTTCGAGTGTATTCTCGATTGTCGGACCTAAGATATTGGGTAAGATTACAACCAAGCTTTCAGAAGGTCTTATTGCTTATGTATTCGGAACGGGACTTTTAACCGATTTTAAATATATGGGAACTCTTGCTATAGTGCTTGTAATTCTTTATATTATTTCTGCACTTTGTATGTATCTTCAAAGTTTTATTATGTCAAAGGTTTCGATGAGCGTTACATATAATTTACGACGTGACATTTCAAAAAAGATGTCAAAAATTCCGCTCAACTACTATGACACAAGAACACACGGCGAGGTATTGTCAAGAGTTACAAACGATGTTGAAACAATAAACCAAGGCTTAAACCAAAGTATAACCCAGTTCATAACATCGATTGCAACAGTTATCGGCGTTGTCGTAATGATGCTTTCAATAAGCTGGCTTATGACGGCTGTTGCACTTTTAATAATTCCGCTTACACTTGTTCTTCTCGGCGGAGTTATGAAGAAATCACAGGGTTATTTCATTGCTCAGCAAGAAAATTTGGGTGAAATGAACGGTCATATAGAAGAAATGTACGGAAGTCACAATGTGGTAAAGGCTTTTAACGGTGAGAATGATTCTATAGAGAAAATGAATACGATAAACGAAAAGCTTTACAAATCAGGACTTATGTCACAATTTTTAGCCGGGTCAATGCAGCCGGTAATGAACTTTGTCGGAAACCTCGGTTACGTTGCAATAAGTATTATGGGCGGATATCTTGCGGTTAAGAAGGTTATTGAGATTGGAGATATTCAATCATTTATTCAATATATGCGAAACTTTACAATGCCTCTTGCACAGCTTGCCGCAATTTCAAACACACTTCAATCAACGCTTGCGGCGGCAGAGAGAGTATTTGAATTTCTTGATGAAGAGGAAGACACTCCGGATAAGCATTTTGCGAAATTTACAGATAAATTCAAAGGTGATGTTTCATTTAAGAATGTTTCATTCGGTTACAATCCGAATAAAATTATTATAAATAACTTCACCGCAGATATTAAATCGGGTCAGACCGTTGCTATTGTAGGACCGACAGGTGCAGGTAAAACTACAATAGTTAAGCTGCTTATGAGATTTTATGATATTAATAAAGGTAAGATTACGATTGACGGAGTTGACATATTTGACTACACAAGAAACGACCTTCGCTCAATGTTCGGAATGGTTCTTCAGGAAACTTGGCTTTATAACGCAAGTATAATGGACAATATCAGATACGGCACCTTTGACGCAACCGACGAAGAAGTAATAAATGCGGCAAAAGCGGCACACTGTGATGAGTTCATACGCTCACTTCCGGGCGGATATAATATGATACTTAACGAAGAAGCAAGCAATATTTCACAGGGTCAAAAGCAGTTATTCACAATTGCACGTGTAATACTTGCAAATCCTAAGATACTAATTCTTGATGAGGCAACAAGCTCTGTCGACACACGAACCGAGATACTTATTCAAAGTGCTATGAACCATCTAATGGAGGGCAGAACAAGCTTTGTAATTGCACACAGACTGTCAACAATTAAGGATGCAGACTTAATACTTGTAATGCGTGACGGAGATGTAATTGAGCAGGGAAATCACAATGAGCTTTTGGCTCAGAACGGATTTTATGCAGGACTTTATAATTCTCAGTTTGAAGACGGAATTGAAGAATAAATATTAAAAGAAAGGAATGTTTTGTATGGAAAATCAGGATGTAAAAAAGAACGGCAGAAAAAATATTATATTAATAATTACTGCTGTAATTATTATGCTTGGAGTTGCAGGCTGTTTTGCGTATTACTTTGTATCAAGTCAGTACTTTTCAACCGATAACGCAAAGGTATCGGGAGGAATTTACTCAGTAACTCCGCCGATGCCGGGAAAGCTTGTAAAGTTTACGGCAAACGTTGGCGACAGCGTTAAGGAAAACGAAATTATTGGCAGAGTTGAGGGCGGAACTTACATAAAATCACCTGTTAACGGCGAGGTTATTCAGAGTGATGTGACTCTTAACCAGATGGTAGGTCAGAATTCGGTAGTTGCGGTTATTGCAGATACCTCAGACTTATACATTCAGGCAAACATTGAAGAAACCGATGTAAACAAGATAAAGGTGGGTCAGAGCGTTATTGTTACGCTTGACGCATATCCGGGCAAAAAGTTTAAGGCTCACGTTTCCGAGGTAGATAATCTTACACAGACAGCATTAAGCGGAAACGCTTTAAGCTTTACAACAAGCGGAACCTACACAAAGGTTACACAGCTTATACCGATTGAAATCAAGGTTGATGATGAGGTTGAG
>CAMCUJ010000114.1 GCA_945878965.1 uncultured Clostridia bacterium | reverse complement strand
AATTAAAATTAGCGATAACAAAGAATAACGTAAAAATATCACAGAAAAGGAGTATCTATGTTTCTTCCTGTTTCAAAAGAGGATATGAAAAAACAGAATATAGATCAGCTCGATTTTGTCTATGTAATAGGTGACGCCTATGTTGACCATTCAAGCTTTGGTCATGCAATAATTTCACGTGTTCTTGAGGCAAACGGATATACTGTGGGAATTATATCTCAGCCGGATTGGCACAGTACAGATGACTTTAAACGTCTTGGCGCACCGAAGCTCGGCTTTTTGGTTTCGTCCGGAAATATTGACCCTATGGTTAATCACTATACCGTTTCCAAAAAGGTGAGATCACAGGATTTGTATTCACCCGGCGGAATGAGCGGTAAACGTCCCGACAGAGCAACCATTGTTTACTGTAACAAAATTCGTGAGGCTTACGGAAAGCATATTCCTATTATAATAGGTGGAATTGAGGCGAGCCTCAGACGTTTTGCACATTATGATTACTGGTCGGATAAGGTAAGACGAAGTATTCTTATTGACAGCGGTGCCGATGTTTTGATTTACGGAATGGGCGAGCACCAGATAGTGGAGATTGCAGACCGCCTTAAGATAGGCTACAGAGCCGAGGATATTAAGGATGTAAACGGAATTATGTATCTCGAAAAGGATAAGGAGCTGCTTCCCGAGGACTGCGTTATTGTTCCAAGCTTTGACGAGGTTTCGGAAAACAAAAAGAGCTATGCACAGGCTACCGCCATGCAGTATGCCGAGCAGGATTTTGTTCGTGGAAAGGCGGTTGTTCAGCTTGACAGGGATAAATTTGTTGTTCAGACTCCGCCGTCACCTCCGCTTAGCCAAGATGAGCTGGATTTTGTACACTCTCTGAATTATATGGGAACATATCACCCAAGCTATGAAAAATACGGAGGAGTTCCGGCAATTGAGGAAATTAAGTTCAGTATAACCTCGTGCCGAGGCTGCTTTGGTTCGTGTAATTTCTGTGCCTTGGCATTTCATCAAGGCAGAACCGTTACTTCAAGAAGCCATGAGTCGATAATTCAAGAGGCTGAAAAGCTTACAAGAATGCCTGATTTCAAAGGCTATATTCACGATGTGGGAGGACCTACGGCAAACTTTAGAAAACCGTCCTGTCAGAAACAGCTTGAAAAGGGTGTTTGTAAGAACAGGCAGTGTCTTTTTCCTACACCTTGCCGCAATATGGAAATTTCGCACAGAGATTATCTTGAGCTTCTCCGAAAGGTAAGAAAGGTTAAAGGAGTTAAAAAGGTTTTTGTGCGTTCGGGAATAAGGTATGATTACCTTATTTATGATAAAGATGATGAATTCTTTACTGAGCTTTGCAAAAACCATATAAGCGGACAGTTAAGGGTTGCACCCGAGCATATTTCCGATAATGTGCTTAAGTATATGGGTAAGCCGTCTGTTGATGTTTATAACAGATTTACCAAAAAGTTTTACGATATAAATAAAAAGCTTAAAAAGGAGCAGTACGTTGTACCGTATCTGATGTCCTCGCACCCCGGAAGCACTCTTAAGGATGCGATAAAGCTTGCGGAGTTTTTGAGGGATAATAAGCTTAATCCTATGCAGGTTCAGGATTTTTACCCGACTCCGGGAAGTATTTCTACCTGTATGTATTATACAGGAATTGACCCAAGGGATATGAGCGAGGTTTATGTTCCTAAAACGTATGAAGAAAAGCAAATGCAAAGAGCATTACTTCAATATAAAGACCCAAAAAATTATGATTTGGTTTTAAAGGCACTTATAAAGGCGAACCGCCGTGACCTTATAGGTTATGGTGAAAAATGTCTTATAAGACCTAAGAAAGGAGAAAATAACAATGGCAAAAATATTGAGCGGAAAGGAAGTATCCGCAAGAGTAAAGGCGGAATTAAAGAAAGAGGTAGAGGAGCTAAAGAAAGCAGGAACAAATCCGGGGCTTGCGGTAATAATCGTAGGCGAAGATCCGGCATCTAAGGTTTATGTAGGAAGAAAAGAGGCTATGTGCGAAGAGCTTGGAATGTATTCAAGAAAGTATGCACTTCCTGAAAATACCACACAGGATGAGCTTTTAGACCTTGTTAAAAAGCTTAATACAGATGATGAGATACATGGAATTCTGGTTCAGCTTCCGCTTCCTAAGCACCTTGACGAAAAACAGGTTATAAATACTATAGCTCCGGAAAAGGACGTTGACGCATTCCACCCTGTAAATGTCGGAAAGATTATGATTGGTGATTATGATTTTGTGCCGTGTACTCCTGCCGGAATTATGGAGCTTATAAAGGAAAGCGGTGTTTCGGTTGAGGGTAAGAGCTGTGTTGTTATAGGCAGAAGCAATATTGTAGGTAAGCCTATGGGAATGCTCCTTCTTCACGAAAACGGAACAATTACAATCTGCCATTCCAAAACCAAGAACCTTAAGGAGATTGCAAAGTCTGCCGATATCTTAGTTGCGGCTGTTGGCAGAGCAAACTTTGTAACTGCTGATATGGTTAAGGAAGGTGCGGTTGTTATAGATGTAGGAATGAACAGACTTGAAAGCGGAAAGCTTGTAGGCGATGTTGCGTTTGATGAGGTTGAAAAAAAGGCAGGTGCAATAACTCCTGTTCCGGGCGGCGTTGGACCTATGACTATTTCTATGCTTATGAGAAATACTATAACCGCTGCAAAACGAAGTATGTAATTTGGTCAGAAATGTGAAATTAAAAGTGCGGAATTGATACAAAAGCTGCAGCAATTTTTGGGTTGTGTCTTGTTAAAAGTAACATATTAATACCAATACGCATACTATGTTATTAAACACCAAAGGGAGTGTGACAGAGTATGAAGGCTGCGGTAATTATAATATTGTGTCTTTTTGCAGTATACGGACTTATATGCATAATATATAGATGGTCGGATTTAATTTTAAATACGTCGGAAGACAGTATTGGCAATACCTATCTGATTATGACGGTAAAAAATCGTCAGGAGGATATCGAGGGGGTTGTTCGTGCAATTGCGTGGCAGATAATTTCAAAAAAGAATGATATTGCAAAGGAACTTGTGGTTATAGATATGGGTTCAAAGGACGATACGCTTAAGATATTGTCACGGCTTGAGTCGGAGTATGAGTTTTTACATATAATAACTAAGGAAAGCTATATAGATATGCTGATTAAGTCTTGCTGAGGAGAACTAATATGAACTTTGATGAGGAATTTAAGGGCGAAGAAAATAAAGTAAACGAAAAGCCACTTTTAAAGCTTACGGGAACTGTTGAAGCTATAATATTTGAGAATCAGGCTAACGGATACGCTGTATGCGACATATCAAGCAGCGGAGAACTGTATACTCTCACCGGATATATGCCGGAGCTTATTGAAGGTGAGAGTATTGCGGCTTACGGTGAGTGGACAACCCATATTGAGTACGGGGAGCAGTTCAGCGTAAAGTATTATGAAAAGGTACTTCCGTCAATTGCCGGTGATATTGAGAAATATCTCGGCTCAGGAATATTTCCGGGTGTTGGTAAAAAGACGGCGTTTGAAATAGTTGAAAGATTTGGTTCTGCCGCCTTTGATATTATAGAAAACGACCCAAATCAGCTTATAAATATAAAGGGTATTTCGGCTAAAAAGGCTGAGGCTATACACAAGAAATTTGTGGAGCAGAGAGGAATACGTGAATTGGTATTATTCTTTCAGAAATACGGTCTTTCGGCGAATTATGCAATAAAGACGTTTAAGCTGTTTGGAGCATCGTCGCTTCAGATTATAAATGAAAATCCGTATATTCTTGTTTCGGAGATTGACGGAATTACCTTTGAGGTTGTTGACGAGATGGCACTTGATATGGGAGTTGAGAAAAATTCGGAGCATAGAATTTCAGCCGGAGTTATATATGTTCTTCAAAATTCTGCATATCTTTCGGGGCATACATATCTTCCGATTTATTCGCTTGCCCAGAAGGTTAAAGCGTTTCTTGATGTTGACTATACCGAGGTTGAGTCGGTTATTTCAAGTCTGATTTTAAGTGAAAGGCTTGTACGTGAAAATGTTGATGAATATGACGTAGTATATCTGGGAATGTTTCACAGAGCGGAAACAAGAGTTGCAAATAAGCTTAAAGAGCTGTCAAGTACGATGTTTGAGGTTAATAATTCAGAGCTTGAGGAGCTGATTCGAAAAGCTGAGGAAGAAAACGAGATAGAGCTTGCCGAAAATCAGATAAACGCTATAAAGATGGCGTTTGAAACCTCAGCGCTTGTTATAACGGGAGGACCCGGAACAGGTAAGACAACGATAATTAAAAGCATTATAAGCATTATGAATATGATAGGCAAAAAGGTAGCGCTTACCGCACCGACCGGACGAGCGGCGAAACGAATGACCGAGCTTTGCCAAGCTGAGGCAAAGACCATTCACCGTTTACTTGAGATAACGCCTTATGATGAGGATTTATCAAAGGGCTTTAACAGAAATTCAGGAAATCCTTTAGACTGTGATGTGCTTATAATTGATGAGATGTCTATGGTGGATATACTGCTTATGAACAGTCTTTTGGATGCAGTTTCTAAAGGTACAAGAGTTATAATGGTCGGGGACTGCGATCAGCTTCCGTCCGTTGGTGCCGGAAATGTACTGAGAGATATAATAGACAGCGATTCCGTTGCCTGCATAAGACTTAATGAGATTTTCAGACAGGCAAAGGAAAGTATGATAGTTGTAAATGCGCATAAAATAAATCGGGGTGAATATCCGGACTTTAATAATAAGGACAATGACTTTTTCATAGTTCGCAGAAATGACCCTACAAGTCTTTGCAATACTATTTCGGATTTGTGTGCGGTAAGACTTCCTAAGGCATATAATTTTGACAGAATGTCGCAGATTCAGGTTCTTACGCCCACACGAAAGGGTGAAATCGGGGTTAAAAATCTTAACCAATTGCTTCAGGCACGATTAAATCCGAAGTCATCATCAAAGCCTGAAAAGGTAGTAGGCTCGGTAGTTTACAGGCTTGGCGACAAGGTTATGCAGATTAAGAATAATTATCAGCTTGAATGGCGGAAAATCGGCAGCACGGAGCGTGGACTCGGCGTTTTTAACGGTGATGTCGGATTTATAACCGATATTGACCTTAGAAACAAGAATATTACGGTTACGTTTGATGATAAAATTGTAGTGTATGATTTTCTGATTTTGAATGAGCTTGAGCTTGCTTATGCAATTACGGTTCATAAAAGCCAGGGAAGCGAGTTTGATGTTGTGATATTTCCGCTTTTTGAGGCACACAGACTGCTTATGACTCGTAATCTTATTTATACGGCAATTACCCGTGCAAAGAGTTTGGTGGTTTTAGTTGGGAAAGAGGATATAATTC
>CAMCUJ010000113.1 GCA_945878965.1 uncultured Clostridia bacterium | reverse complement strand
ATATTCCTATTTTACCCTATTTTTCTATAGTTGTCAACTATATTTTGCATTTTTTATTCAATACATCACTCATTCCCAAACAAGCAAAAGAGGCGGAATTTCCGCCTCTTACCTCAAAAATGCGACTTTTTCAGCATTCTTGAATAGTACCCCGTCTTTGCCGGCATTAAATCCGGCTCTTGTAGGTATTATTTTTTATTTCGTTTTAAAATTCTACATATAAAGTATTCAACTATCATTCCTAAAATTATTACATCAACCGGCACGAAAAAGAAGTATATAAACAGTTCTTCAGGTGTATCGTTAGAAAATGTAATTATCAACATTTTAAATACATAAAAATTTTAAAAAAAGACTTGATTTTATCCGTATTTTATTGTACAATTAAATTATATTGCTTTTTTACATTAAACTGTAATTTTAAAGCAGATAATTATCAAAAATCTAATTGACGAAATAATTTCTTTTTTTACAAATATTTATGAGGTGATTTTTTGAGTTTCAAAAGTAAAGAAAAGGAGAGAATTGAGCTTAAACCAAGCGAATGGCAGAAGATTGATTTAAGTGCCGAAAAAGAACTTAAGAGATTTGACAACAAGCTTAAGACAGCACTTATACCGGTTAAGAATGTTTTTTTTAACATTTCGGACAAATACCACAGCAGCAAGGCTTCAAAAACATGGCTCAGACCTATAGTTTTAAGATTTGCAGCTACAGCCATAGCAGGAGTTTTAGTGTGTATGGGAATTAACGCCACAGACTACAAACTCGGTTATGAAGTTCTGATTGACGGTGAAACGGTAGGACTTGTAACCGAACAAAGCGTAGTACTTGAGGCTATAGACTCGGTAAAAAACAAGGTTTTGGAAATGGGTAACGGCAGAACCTATGAAAAAGAACCCGTTTTTGTTCGTCGAATTGTATCCGAGAAAGAGGCTGCAACGGCTTCGGAGTTAAGCTCAAAGCTTCTTAACAATGTCGGATACTTGGTAAACTGTTATTCTATAGATATAGACGGAACTCCTCTTTTCGGAGTTGCAACCGAAGAAGCTGCAAACTGGGTTTTAAACAAATATAAAACTCAGTTTATAACGGGTGAAATTACAGATGATACCGTTATTGAGTTCTGCGAAGACGTTAAAATAAGCGAAAACTTCCTCAATATAGGTATGCTTAAGACTCCGGAAGAAGCATTGGCTTATCTTGGCGGAGATACTAAAGAAACAGCCGCTTATATCACTAAGGAAGATGATACTCTTTGGCAGATTGCAAGAGATCACGATACAACCGTTGATAAAATTTTAGCTTTGAACGAGGGACTCACCGAAACAATTCACGAGGGAATGTCTATCAATGTCGAAGAAACAGTTCCTCTTTTATCGGTAAAGAGTACGCAGACCCTTGAATTTACAGAAGCTATTCCTTACGGAACGGAAAAAATAGAGGACAGCTCTATGTATAATGATGTTGTTGAGGTTGAAACAGAGGGAGTAAACGGTCAGGCGAAGGTGCTTGCCAGAGTAACAAAAATAAATGATGTTGAAGTTGAAAAGAACGTTCTTTCAAGTGAAACTATAGTTGAACCCGTTGCTAAGGTTGAGAGAATAGGAACAAAGGAAAGACCGTCTACTACAGGTTCGGGTTCATTTATACGTCCGGCATACGGAAGTCTTTCATCACGTTACGGAGCAAGATGGGGAAGAAGACACAACGGAATTGATATCGCCGGTGCTTATAATTCTCCTATAGTTGCGGCGGACGGCGGCAGAGTTACATATGCCGGCTGGATGGACGGATACGGAAACTACGTTATAATTGACCACGAAAACGGTTATCAGACTGCATACGGTCATTGTGCTTCTCTTAACGTTTCAGTGGGTCAGCGTGTTTCAAAGGGCGAGCATATTGCAAATATGGGCAGTACCGGCCGCAGTACCGGAACTCATCTTCACTTTGAGGTTAAAGTAAACAGTCAGTTTACTGACCCTCTTGGCTATGTTTCATATTAATAAATCAGCGTTAGTTGTGTGGTGTTATAATTAATTACTTTTATTGAAGATATAGGACAGCAGTCTATTTTTAAGCTTATGATAAAAGTTATCAGGGAGTTGAAAACAGTATGGAAAAGAAAGTATTGGTTATCGATGATGAAAAGCCTATAGTTGAGATATTAAAAATAAATCTTCAAAGGGACGGCTATATGGTTTTTGAGGCATACAACGGAGAGGACGGACTTAATAAAGCACGTATGTTATCTCCGGATATAATTCTGCTTGATATTATGCTTCCGAAAATGAACGGCTTTGACGTATGCAAAAAGATACGTGAATTTTCAAATGCACCTATTATAATGCTCACGGCAAGAGAGGATGAAGTTGATAAAATACTCGGTCTTGAGCTTGGTGCAGATGATTACATAACAAAGCCTTTCAGTGTTCGTGAAATTTCGGCTCGTGTTAAAGCTAATATAAGACGAAGTACCTCTGATTTTGAAAGATTAAATGTAGATGAAACACCGCAGGAATCTTTGGTTATCGGAAATCTGAAATTTGAGTTTGAACGCTATGAATTATACAAGGACGGCAAACGCATTGACCTTACACTACGTGAGTTTGAGCTTATAACCTTTCTGGCAAGACACCCTAACAAAATCTTTTCACGAAAGAGTTTACTTGAAAATGTATGGGCATATGAATATTTCGGAGATGTCAGAACGGTTGACGTAACTATCCGAAGAATTCGTGAAAAACTTGAGGACGACCCGTCACACCCGAAGTATCTTGTTACTAAGCGTGGTATAGGCTATTTCTTCAGACAGGAAGAAACCGAAGATGAGGATACCGAATAATATTTCAGGTCGGCAATTAGATTGCCGGCCTTAGTTATTCTCTAAATGAAATTAAACAAAGAAAAGGTGAATTTTAAAGATGCTTACAGTAAACATAATATGCGTAGGAAAAATTAAAGAAAAATTTTTCGCCGATGCAATATCCGAATACAGCAAAAGAATAAGCAGATATGCAAACATAAAAATAATCGAACTCAAAGACGAATCTACATCAAATATTTCAAGTCCTGCCGAAACAGCAAAGGTTTTAGAGCGTGAGGGAGAACGTATTCTTGAAAAAATTCCAAATTCATCTTACACCATTGCACTTTGCATAGAGGGCAAACAGCAGTCCTCGGAAGAATTATCCGAAACGATAAGCAATCTTTCGGTAAGCGGAATATCCTGCATAAACTTTATAATCGGCGGTTCCTTAGGGCTTTCAGACTCTGTTAAATCACGTTCGGATTTAAAACTCAGCTTTTCCAAAATGACATTTCCGCATCAGCTTATGCGAATTGTTCTTCTTGAGCAAATATACCGTGCATTCTGTATCGCAAACAAAACACCGTATCATAAATAGCTAAGAAACCGCTTTACCACTTAGCGAAATGCCGCCGCACAAAACTTTGTCCGCCCTCTTTTTCGGCAGGGCGGACATACTTATACTGTATATTACATTAATTCTGTTTTAATAAAATTTAAGATATAATTTCTTCAAATGCATCGGTAAATTTTTCGTATGTAAGACACATATCCTCTTTTGCATTTCTCTTGATTTCATTAAGAATATTTCTGTCAAGACCTGCAACCCTTCTTAATGTGCTTTTAAATGAATCGTAAGTAAAATCTTCACTTAAGAATCCATTGCAGCCGTCTTTGATGTACTCGCAAACGCTCATTGTAGGAGTTGAAATAACCGGGACTCCGCACATAAGACTTTCTCCAAGCTTAGTCGGAAAACCTGCCCGTGTTGCTATATTATCTTCTCTGACTATCGCCGAAACATCGCATTTTGCTATAAACTTAAGGCAATCCTTATGAGGAAGTCTGCCGTGAAATTCAACCGTTTCATTATAAAACGGAAGCTTCTTAAGCGGCAAAAGCTCCTGTTCGTAGTTAGATTCTTCAAACCCCGAAAGCTTAAGCTTTATTTTAAAACCCTCCGAGTTAAGCTCACAGGCCGCCTTTATAAGATAGTCTATACGTTCCTTTGAAAGATGTATTCCGGGATTTCCGGCATAGCCTACAGTAAGTATATTATCGTCCGAGTTTTCATTTTCAAGCTTCCATTTCTCATCGTTTTTATCAACAGTTACAGGAATTTTAACTACATTATATATAGATTTTTTATAGTGCTCCTCAAGAAATGTTCCTATAGCTATCATATAATCCATCTTAGGATATATAACCCTCATTCTCATAAATGTATCTATATCCTTACAGATATTAAGCGGAAATTTCTGATTTGATTTTGTATACCAGTCAACACAGTCACCTATTATACGGATATTGTTTTTTCTGCAATATCTCATCAGCTTATAAAGTGCAATAAAATCATAATCGGTTATAACTATCGCCTTAACGTTTTCGACTCCGTAATGATTTATAACCTTAATTGCATCCTTTATTGAGAACATTCTTTCCACCCACTGCGAAATCTTAACCGGATACGGCTGGAGGTAGCAGTCAAAGCCGTTATATACATTAAGTGTACTCAAAATATCCTTCTTTGGATATGACCATTCCGTAAGTCCTATTAAAACAGGTGTATACCCTAAATCTCTTGCAGACTTACAAAGCGACATAGTTCTCTGTGCCGGTGCATTTCCCTCCGGAAGAACCATCTCGCCCATAAAAAGTATTATTCCTTTGTCAGACCTTTTATTCATAATAATATTTACACCACCCATCACCAAGTATAAATCATATATACTCAATTACATCTCCTATTGACTCAATCTGCGCAAAGGTATTTGATAAATCCTGCTGTCCGGATGTTGGATTAATATAACCTATGCATCTTATTCCGGCATTTTCGGCTGCCAAAGACCCCATAAATGAATCCTCTATGCAAAGAGCATCGGCTGAAGAAACATTGCATTCATTAAGAGCCTTTAAATATACATCGGGTGCAGGTTTTTTCTGCATAACTTCATCGCCCGAAACTACGGCTCTGAAGCGATTTTTTATTTCAAAATAATCAAGCACCTTATCAACAAAATATTTATCGGAGGATGAAGCAACGGCACAATCTATTGCACATGCATCAAGTACGTCTAAAAGCTCCAAAAGACCGTTTGTAAGATTAATCTTCTCATTTTTCATACTTTCTAAATTATAATCATACTGACGGTTTTCAAGCTCTTTTGCCGTAACGTCCTTTATTCCGTTTTCATTAAGTATTCTCTGCCAGAACTCTCCGCTCGGAAATCCCACATGGCGGCTAAGGTCAAGCTCTCTTTCAAGTCCCAAATCCTCTAAAATTCTGAGCTTTGAATTATAATGTATAGGCTCGCTGTCAAAAATAACTCCATCCATATCAAATATCATAAGCTTGATTTTCATATACTACTCCTTAAAATTTCATATTACTTATGATAATATTATACGCTTGTTCTTCTTCTTTGTCAATATATC
>CAMCUJ010000112.1 GCA_945878965.1 uncultured Clostridia bacterium | reverse complement strand
CTATAACTGCCGCTATTGATAATAATCTCTTTGTTGTCTTTTTCATAATCTTTTTTCTCCTTTTCGTAACAACATATTTAGTATTTATTAATCTTTATAGTCCTTAGACGTCATAGTATTTAAAAAGTTCCCTAAAAAACAAAAAAGGTTTAAAAATTTTTTAAAAAACTTTTAAACCCGTTAATAATCTTTTAAATCTACTTATTCTTAGCTTTTTTAATCAGCATATTTATTGCGGTAATAAGCATCAACAATCCTCCGAATATTGCAACTGCCGCAACAATTCCTGCATCTGCACATTTGTGTAAAAATTTTTTCATAATTGCATCTCTCCTATCACAATATATCTATATCAATATCTTAAAATTCAATATTCAATCATATAAAATATTATACAACTTTTTTTTATGAATTTCAAGCAATTCATAAAGAAATTTATAATTATTTAATATTTTAAGAATTCTCATTGTGACATAGCAGAATTAATTATTTCAAAAAGCTCATCACAGCTCATAAAACCTCTTACGGTAATTCTTGCAATATTCTCAATGCCCTCACTCGGTTTGTTTACCTTGTATACCTGCCCCGACGCAGTATCATCAACAAGTATCTGCATTTTATAACCTGCCCATCTGACCATTCGGGCAGTGTCTTCGCCATAGCCTCCGTATGGATAAGCAAATACATTACACTTTTTATTTAAGTTCTTCTCAATAAGATACTTAGACTTTCGTATTTCAAGCTGTAATTCAGATATAGATAGCTTTGACATATCCTTATGTGTATGCGAATGTGACTCTATATCTATAATACCGCTTGCCTGCATTTCACGTGCTTGTGCCCATGTAAAATGTGAAAAATTAACTTTTCCTGCTCCCTCCTGTGCACCTACAGTATCGGTTACAACAAAAATCGTTGCCGGAATATTAAGCTCCTTAAGTATGGGAAATGCTATCTCATAATTACTTAAGTAACCGTCATCAAAAGTAATTACTATAGGATTTTCAGGAATGGGAGTTCCCAATAAAACATAATCATAGTACTGCGACAGCTTGATTGGGTTATAACCTCTTTTTAAAATCTCTGTCATCTGCTGTCTGAATTCCTCCGCCGTCATATTAGCCACAGGATCCATTCCATCATACTCACTCCATACTATGTTATGGTACAAAAGTATAGGTACTTTTGTACCATCTTTTATATTCTCTGCATTTATGATATTTATATTAAGTACAAAAAGCATTATAATTGAAACAATACATATTTTTTTTATATTATTTTTAATTACACTAAACCATTTCATAATTAAATTCTCCAAAATCATCAGTCCAGAATTTTATCAATACGTTTTATGAACTCAGCATTATTTTCGGTTTTAACAAGATTGCTTATTAGCGTTTCCGTAACCTCATAAGGCTGTCTGTTTGAAAATGCACGTCTGATTCTCCATACAGCGTCCTTTTCCTCAGCGGTAAGCAATAATTCTTCCTTTCTCGTTCCTGACTTCATAATATCAATGGCCGGAAAAATTCTGCGTTCCTGAAGCTTTCTGTCAAGGTGAACCTCCATATTTCCGGTACCCTTAAATTCCTCAAATATAACATCGTCCATACGGCTGCCCGTTTCAATTAAAGCTGTTGAAAGTATTGTAAGACTTCCGCCGTTCTCAATATTTCGTGCCGCTCCCAAGAAACGCTTTGGCTTAAACAACGCCGCCGGGTCAAGTCCGCCCGATAATGTTCTTCCGCTTGACGAAACCGTTAAATTATATGCTCTTGCAAGTCGTGTTATGCTGTCAAGAAGTATTATTACATCTTTTTTATGTTCAACTATTCGTTTTGCTCTTTCAAGTGCCATTTCCGCAACCTTTATATGGTTCTGCGGCTCCTCGTCAAATGTAGAATATACAACATCTCCCTTTATACTTCTCTGCATATCGGTAACTTCTTCCGGTCTTTCATCTATAAGTAAAACTATTAAATGTACCTCGGGATGATTTTTGCTTATGCTGTTTGCGATATTTTTAAGCAGAGTGGTTTTTCCCGCCTTAGGAGGTGCAACTATTATTCCTCGCTGCCCCTTTCCTATCGGTGCAATTAAATCTATAAGCCTTACAGAATGTGCTTTTGAATCTGTTTCAAGTCTTAATCTTTCATTTGGATATATCGGTGTAAGAGAATCAAAGTTCTGACGTCTTCTCATAAAATCCGGTCTGTCACCGTTTATAGTCTGGACATATAAAAGCGACTGATATTTTCCGTACTCCGGACACATTCTCGTATTTCCTACAACAAAATCACCTGTCTTAAGACCAAACCTGCGTATCTGAACTGATGGAACATAAACGTCGTTTGGTCCCGATTGATAACTATCACTTCTTAAAAAACCGTATCCATCCGATAAAACCTCAAGCACTCCGCTCATTATGGCAGTTTCTCTCTGTGAATTGTTTGAAGTATTATTTGAAGTATCATTATTCGCATTCTCATTCTTTGAACTGTTGTCAGAATTTGTAGCAGAATCGCTGCTTGTATATGAACTGTTCTCCGAACCGGCATACGTTTTGCTTGTACTTTTGTGTGCCGTATAAGTATTATCAGACTTCTTTTCCGTTCTTACATCAGCTATAGGTGTAGTTTCATTCTGAACCTCACCCTCCATAATTTCCGAAATACGCTGAATAAGCTCTTCCTTTCGATATTTTGTTACAGATTTTATGCCTTTTTCTTTGGCATATTCCTGTAATTCCTTAATTTTTAGTTTTGACAATTCATTAGAAGTCATAAATTTTCTCCATTTCTAAGGTTTTAGTTATATATTCTATCATTTATCAGACGATAATGAATTCAAAATAAAGTTGTTATTATACATATACGATGCAATAGCCGAGTTTTGTATACTTTCATCAATGTTTTTAATGCTTGGATTTACTGCGGCAATTGCCGAAACTGCCGTAATTATCAAATAGCATATAAGTATGCCTTGTAATAATCCTATAATTCCGCCCGCAAAAGCATTCAGCTGTTTTAATACAGGAAATTCCGACACTCCGATAAGAAGCTTTGATATAACCGCAAATGCAATTCTGCATAAGATCATTATAATCAAAAATGTAACCACATTCACAAAAATAGCTGTTATTCTATCCGAAAGAACCCCTGCCGCAGATGCTGCCTGCATATCAGCATTTTTTGAGATTATGCCTAAAACTCCGTTTGCTTCATTTAATTCGCCGAGGCTACCCTCAAGCATATTATTAATGTACGGAAGCACATATTCCGTATTAATAGTTTCCGAAAGGCTGTTTGCCATCTCGCTTGAAAGAAACATTTCGGAAAACATCGGATAAATTATAAGCGCAATAAATATCGACAAAAACACCGCACCAAATCTTATTGCTGTTCTTACAAGACCCGTCTTTATTCCTATGAATGTAAAAAGCCCCACTATTATAATCAATACTACATCAGATATATTCATTTTTTTCCTCCTCACTCAATATAAAGATTTATTAAAATTTAAAAACTAACTAAATCGGCACAGCTTCCGCCTACAATTATAGCTTTTTTTCGGTTTCCGTAAATACAAATGTCTTTTATATCGTGATTAACCGCTCCGCAGTTCTTTATCTTTCCGTTTGGAGTTATTTTGAAGATATCTCTCAATACATTGGTTATTATAACCTCACCGTTTACGGCAAAAGTTTTAATACGGCTGTTCATTAAGCATTCGCCTCGTTTTTTGCCGTCCTTTGCGTAAAATTCAAATGTTGTATTGTTATGTGAATTTACAGTGTTTAAAACCATATTGTCATCATTATCAAGATTAAAAGAGGTAATCTCCTTACCGCTTAAATCTATATCATACTTATGACCGCCGCTTGCAGTAAAGCCTGAAAGCATTGAGTTTGAAAGTGTGACAAAGCTTCCGTCCTTATTGAATTTAAGAACTGCCGTAAGAGAATTTTCATATGTTTTGCAATCTGTTACTTCCTCGTTTGAGATATTTATAAGCGTTATAATGGTTTTAAGGCTTTGACCGCTGACATCAATCTGAGAAAGGGCAATCTTATTTCCAAGCGGTGCAATATCCGCATCTGATATATAATATGTTCCGCTGTGCCACTTATACTTTTCTTCACCATTTGAATTATAGACAGTAACCTTACTTTTAAAACCTGCCTCATCGCTTACAACCAGAAATTGTCCGCTTTTATTAACCTTAGCGGAGGTGATTTTTTCTTCCGTTTTAAGATTAGTTACAAGATTTTTTCCGTTATAAAGCTTAAGCGTGGTTCCCTGCATATCATAAATAAGTATGTAATCTCCCGAAATATCAACAGACGGCGAAACATTATTTGCCGCAGCATACCACTTTTCTTTGCCGTGCTCATCCATAAGCCTCATTCCGTCGCTGTTAATCATCAAAATATCGTTTTTATACGGATAAAGACTATATTCAGTCGCAGTATCAAAATTTATCTGCTCAAAATCTGATTTTGTTATAAATCCAAAAATCCTTACTCCTATATCAAGAACCAATATAACCGCTATAATTGCAATTAATATTATAACTATTCTTTTCTTTTTAGTCATAGCAATATCATATACCTTTCCTACAGTATCTAATAATAAACCTTTTTAAGAAACAACCCCGATGCCGGTGCGGTAACTCCCGAATTTTCACGGTTTTTTGATAAAATTATTCCGCTGATTTCATCCGCATCTATCTTATTTTTTCCTACGTCTGCCAAAGTTCCGACTATAATACGAACCATATTATAAAGAAAGCCGTCAGCTTCAACCTCAATTTCTATCTGCTCATTCCATCTTTCACTTCTTGAAACTTCGCAGGCACGTATTGTTCTTACTGTATTTATAACCTCGCTTCCGCTTGACATAAACGCCGCAAAATCGTGGGTTCCTACAAAGTACTCCGCCGCTTTTTTCATCGCATCAAAGTCAAGCGTCTGAGGTACATACCAGCTGTATTTTTCGGTAAACGGATTTTTAATTCGTGAATTCCATATATTATAAAGATATCTCTTTCCCTTATTTGAATATCTTGAATGAAAATCTTTATCTGCTTTCTTAATATCGGTAATAACAAGACCTTCATTTTCTATATTATGATTGAGAGCCGGTACCAACTTATCCTCGGGAATCTTAGTTTCGCTGAAAAAATTGAATATATATTCAAGAGCATGAACTCCCGAATCCGTACGGCTGCACCCGATAATTTCAGTATTTACTCCAAATAAAAAGCTTAGTGCTGTTTCTATGGTTTCCTGAACGGTAACGGCGTTTTTCTGGCGCTGAAAGCCATGAAAACCGCTGCCGTCATATACAGCACGGGCAATATAATTCTGCATATCCTACTCCATATTTATTCTTAATTTAATACACTTATTCTCTGTAATTAAACAAGAGATGTAAGCCCTAAAAATTTTAATCACAGTAAATTAGACAAAAAACCTATCGTAAAAAATACTACTACAAAAATCCAAGCAAAAAAATCATTCTTAGTCATTTTAATCTGTTTAAGACGGGTTCTGTTATCA
>CAMCUJ010000111.1 GCA_945878965.1 uncultured Clostridia bacterium | reverse complement strand
TGTTTTTTCCTCCCCATAAGCCAATCAACTATGAAACTTTCTTCTTCCATAATCCAAGCGTAATTGCCGTTACAACCGTTCCTATAACAAGTGCAAGAAGATACATAAGAGCATTTCCCATAACCGGAACTACGAAAATTCCGCCGTGAGGTGCCATAAGTGTACAGTTAAACGCCATTGAAAGTCCTCCGGCTATAGCCGATCCGAGTATACAAGTCGGAAGAACCCTCCTAGGGTCAGATGCCGCAAACGGTATTGCACCCTCAGTTATAAACGCAAGACCCATTATAAAGTTTGTAGGACCCGACTTTCTCTCTTCCTCTGTGAACTTGTTCTTAAATAATAGCGTCGATAAAGCTATTGCACACGGAGGTACCATACCGCCAATCATAACCGCTGCCATTATATCGTAATTTCCTTCAGCAATGGACGCTGTTCCAAAGATATATGCCGCTTTGTTGAAAGGTCCGCCCATATCTATAGCCATCATTCCTCCGACTATTACTCCAAGAAGTATACGGCTTGCAGAACCCATACTGTTAAGACCTGTGTTAAGCATTGTATTAAGCCAGCCTACAGGAGGCTCAATCACATAATTCATAATAAGACCTATAAGTAAGATTCCAAAAAGCGGATAAAGAAGTACCGGTGAAATTCTCTCAATTGAGCTTGGAAGCTTATCGAATATTTTTCTTAGGAATAAAATTAAATATCCCGCAATAAAGCCTGCCGCAATTGCTCCCAAAAATCCCGAACTTCCGTTTGCCGCAAGACAACCGCCTACAAAACCTACAGCAAGACCCGGACGATCCGCAATCGCCATTGCTATATATCCCGCAAGGATAGGCAACATAAATCCAAACGCCGCTCCGCCTATACTCTTAAACAATGCCGCTGCCGGTGTGATTGTACCGAAGTTTGCTCTCATTTCCTCCGAAATGGAATTCATATCAACAGCAAGTCCGTCAATTAAAAACGCTATCGCAATCAATATACCTCCGCCTACAACAAACGGTAACATATGCGATACACCGTTCATAAGCTGAGTATATATTCTGTGTCCTACAGAATCCGAATTCTTTGCCGTATTGTTTTTTTCTTTTTCTCCGCTTTTAGCCTTATAAACCGAAGCATTACCGGATATTGCACGGTCTATAAGAGATTCTGCCTTGTTTATTCCGTCCGACACCTGACACTGTATAACCTTTTTACCGTCAAATCTGTCCATCGGAACTTTAGCATCCGCCGCAACAATTATACAGCTTGCCTCAGCTATTTCCTTGTCGGTCAAAACATTCTTAACACCGCTTGAGCCTCTTGTTTCAACCTTGATTGAAGCATTCCTTGCCGCTGCCGCCTTTGTAAGACCCTCTGCCGCCATATAAGTATGTGCAATTCCCGTAGGACAAGATGTAACCGCAAGTATCTTTATATCACTGATGTTATTATTCTTAATTTCACTGCTGACTATTCCTTCTTTTTCTGAATCTGCCTTATCTATTATTGATATAAATTCTTCAACACTCTTTGCATTTCTTAAACCGTTTGAAAATTCCTCATCCATCATCAATACCGAAAGCTTGCTTAGCACGTCAAGATGAACATTATCCTTAGTATTCGGTGCCGCAATAAGGAAAATAAGACTTACAGGCTCACCGTCAAGCGAATCAAAATCGACACCGCCTTTAACCACCATAGCCGAAAGTCCGGCTTTCTTTACAGCATCGCTCTTTCCGTGCGGAATAGCTATTCCCTCGCCTATTCCTGTTGAACCCTCTTCTTCACGGGCAAATACCTTTTTTCTGTATTCTGCGGCATTGTTAAGATTTCCGCTCTTCTCCATTAAGGCTATCGCCATATTAAGAGCCTCGGTTTTTGATTTCGGAGCAGCATTTAAATCAATACTTCTCTTGTCAATTAAATCAGTTATACGCATAATTTTTTCCTCCTTTTAATCTTATATATTTAATTTTTTTAGTTTACGACCCAAACGCTCTTTTATATACATCTAATATCTCATCCTTTGTAGCAAGCTGCTGTGAAAATGCACTTGCACTTCCTGCCGCAAGTCCCATCTTAAACGCTGTAGAATAATCATTGTTTTCAATCCAGCCGGCAATGAATCCCGCAACCATCGAATCACCCGAGCCTACGGCATTAACAAGCTTACCGCTCGGTGCTGCCGCCTGACATATATCTCCGTTTTCAGAAATTAAAATTGCACCATCCTTAGACATTGAAACCATTACATTTTCAGCTCCCATTTCACGAAGCTTTTTAGCATACTCTATAGCTTCAAAACGGGTTTTAAGCTCCTTGCCGAAAATCTCGCCAAGCTCGTGAATGTTAGGCTTGATAAGAAACGGTTTAAGCTCCAAAACATTTAACAAAAGGTCTTTGGTTGCATCAACCACTACCATAACTCCTCTGTTTTTAAGCATCTCCATAATATCCCTGTATATCGAGCCTGATATACAGCTTGGTATGCTTCCGGCAAGAACAAGAAAATCACCG
Source organism: uncultured Clostridia bacterium (assembly GCA_945878965.1). Taxonomy (GTDB): domain Bacteria; phylum Bacillota; class Clostridia; order Monoglobales; family Monoglobaceae; genus CAMCUJ01. Next base: position 3,047 of record CAMCUJ010000111.1, on the reverse strand, counting down.
TTTTCCAAAAGCCTATCAAGCTTATTCATAAGAGTTTTAACATTATCTTCGGTAATATTCGGTCCCATTCCGTTTATCTCAGTGCCGTCTATGTCCTTAAGTTTAACGTTTATTCTCGAATTTCCGTTTTCAACCTCAATAAAGCTTGAGCATATTCCCATTTCGGATACTCGTTTCTGAATTTCACAGCCAACAAATCCGGCAGTAAATCCAAGAGCAGTGTTTGATATTCCAAGATTATTAAGTACTATTGAAACATTAATACCCTTACCTCCCGGAAGAAGAAGCTCAGATTTAGTTCTGTTTGTCATTCCAAGCCTGAAATTTTCAACAGACACTATATAATCAAGTGATGGATTGAATGTTACTGTGTAAATCATTTTTTACCCTCCTGTCCTGAAAAATTTTCATCAGCCGTTTACATATAGTATTATGCTACCCTGTTTTACAACTGCTTATTAATTCATCTCTTTTCTATGTTCATAGTATAGCATAAAAATCAATCAATTTCAATCATAATTAATCACAAATAATCATTTATATTTTGTGCACTTTGCACTATTTTGATTATTTGTGATTGAATTTTATCGTTTTAAGTTATTAATGTGAATAAATATAGTGATGTATAAATTAAAGCTGAGTGATTATGATTGAAAATTATTTGATATAAAAAACTTCAAATCAATAACAAGAACCAAGATGGTATTTGTTCCATCTTGGTTCTTTAAATTGCAAAATTAATATTATAATTCTAATCTAAAATTGTATCAATCCATGCAAGGGCTTCTTCATCTGTTTTGAAATGTGCCTGCAAAATTTCGTTATCTGCCTGTTTTTGATGCTGATTTGCCTGTACCGCCGTAACAAACGAACAATAATCAACAAATGCCATAGCTTTACAATTAGCCTGACCGAATGCCTTATGCAAATTTACAAGCTCTGCACTTATATCAGGTGTAACAGGATCCATCTTTGTTATATCCACTATGTACGCCCAGCCCGAAGACTGCCACGAAGATGTTAAAGATAATAATGTCTCTGTAAGCCATTTTACTTCTTCTACTGTTGTAGAACCAACCGCACCCGACTTTACAACTCTCTTTCCCGGAATAGTTTCAACCTTTTGTGCTCCATTTGTTAAAGCCATAAATAACACCTCACATAATAATTTAAATTTTCAATAAGGCGCAGAGCGCCGTTATTCAACGTTTTCGGTGAAAAAAAGGTACTCCCGCCGAAAAAATCAAGTGGAACCCGCCGCCTAAGATACGGGGGACATCTTGATTTAGTTATATAATAATTTGAACTTTAACCATATAAATTTTTCCTTATTTATCATCACCGGTTTTCTTATTAAGAACACGTCTTATAATATATCTTGGTCTGCACTTAACCTCCTCATAAATCTTTTTTATATAAATTCCCATCATACCCATACTGAACATTGAAATCGCACCAATCAGACACTGCAAAAGGATTATAGTCGTAAATCCCTCAAGTGCGTGACCCGATAATTTCATATAAACAGTCTGAATAAACATTATAAGTGAAAAAAACAGAAATATAAAACCGCAGAACACGGATATATAAAGCGGAAAAGTTGTATATGACGTTACAGCATTAATCGCAAGACTGACAAGACTTCTGAGTGACCATTTTGTACTTCCCTCTTCTCTGTCTGCTACATCAAACAAAATCTGAGTTCTTTTAAAGCCTACCCAACTTGACATTCCTCTGAAGAATGTCTGTTTTTCGGGCATTGACTTCCATGCATCTATTGCCAGACGGTCAAGCAGTCTGAAATCCGAAGCATTCTTCAAATCAATTCTTGAAAACTTCTTTAAAGTTCCGTAAAAGAGGTTAGTACAAAATCTATACGCGAATTTTTCATTCTGACGCTGATTTTTAACGCCCTCAACTACCTCATATCCCTCCTGCCAAAGCTTGTACATCTTTGGAATTACCTCCGGTGGAAACTGCATATCGGAATCTATACAAACCGCACAATCTCCTATAGCCATATCAAGTCCGGCACACAGTGCATTTTCCTTGCCGAAATTACGGCTGAGTGCAACCGCAGTAATACACTTATTTTTTTCGGCAAGCGCTGATATCTCATTCCATGCCCCGTTTGTAGAGCCATCATCTATAAGTATTATTTCATAATCAATTGAATTTTCATTAAGCACATTCATTACTCTGAGCGTATTTTTTTCTATGCTCGTTTCGTTATATATCGGCATAATAACTGATAAAAGCTTTCCCACTTAAATTTCTCCTCTCAGAAATATTATATTACTCAACAACTTTTTTCAGATAGTCAAGCGTTTTAAAGCTGTGCTCCAGCTTTTTCTCAATAAACAATTCGCTTATTTTGCTTAAATATAAAATTATCTCATCAGACGCAGTAAATGAGAATATTTTTTTTATATCGGACATAACAATATAATTTATAATTTTTATAATTGTATCATTTATTTCTATACAGTCAGAAACACTCTTAACGCAGTCCTCACATACTGCCATACCACCATAAAGCGAAAAATATTTGAGTTTGTCCGTTTTTCGGCATACTATACATTCATTAAGATTTGGCGCATAACCGAAAATTGAAATTGCTTTAATCTCAAATACAGTTTTAATCTTTATGCAGCTGTATCTGTCACAGCTGAGAAGATATAGGGTATTAAGCAAAAGCTTAAGCAGTCCGTCATCACTCATATTTTCATTTGAGCATCTTATAGCAATATCCGCAAAATACGAGGCATAAGCAACCTTTTCAAAGGATTCACGGATTTCTTCAAAGCTGTTTATAAGCTCACATTCGTTAATTCTGTAAATACTGCTCTCTCTGTCGCTTTTAAACATTATGAATTTAGAGTATGAAAACGGCTGTGAAGATGCTACAAGTCCGTTTTTATTATTTCTGAGTGATGCTGCGGAGGCGGAAATTTTGCCGAATTCCTGTGTAAGAATAGTGTTAATTCTGCCGTTATCCCCGTATTTAACGCTTTTTAAAACAACTCCGCTTGCCTCATCCAGTCCCT
>CAMCUJ010000110.1 GCA_945878965.1 uncultured Clostridia bacterium | reverse complement strand
TTACAAAGTAATTCTGAAAATCCTGAGTAATTAATCAATTATGATTAGTTACTCTTTTTTTGTATTGAAAGAAAAAATATTGAGTAAATAAGTTTGTAAAAATGCTTTAGATTTGGGGAGTATGCATATTGATTTTTGTAAAAGATTGAAGTATACTAAATTATATGTTTCGATAATTAAAACTTGAAATTATTAATGTTAAAGGGTGATATAATGAGATTAAAAAGCTTGGTTCAGATCGGAGTTGTATTTTTAATATGCATAATAGGCGAGCTTATTTCAAAGCTTCTGCCATTTGCGTTTCCCGGCAGTGTAATTGCTATGCTTGTATTGTTTGTATTATTATTTTTCGGAATACTTAAAACCGAGCATATAAAGGATAAAACGGATTTTATGCTTAATAATATGGCTTTCTTCTTCATTCCGTCAAGTGTAGGTATTATAAATTACTATTCGGATATAAAATCTGTAATAATTCCGTTCGTTTTTATATGTATTATTACAACGCTGATTACATTTCTTGCAACGGCATATACAGTTAAAGCGGTAATGAAGCTTCAGAGAATGATTAAGGAGAGCAGAGGTAAGGAATAATGGAATGGTTTAAAGATATTTTACTCAGCATAACGGAAAGTCCGCTGTTTGGAATTACAATTTCAGTAGCAGCCTACGAATGCGGATTATGGCTTAATAAAAAGACTAAAACTCCGCTTGTTAATCCTATGGTTGTGGCGATTATAATTATAATTGCATTTTTAAAGCTGTTTAACATTCCGACCGAGAACTATTATGCCGGCGGTAATATAATTACAATGCTGCTTGCACCTGCAACTGCTTCACTTGCGGTTTCTATATATAACAGATTACATCTTCTTAAAGAGAACTTCTTACCTATAGTTGCCGGAACCTTAGTAGGAGCTGTTACATCTGTTATGAGTGTAGTTTTGCTTTGTAAATTGTTTGGTATAAATGATGAAATATTAATATCATTAATTCCAAAATCGGTAACGACCCCGATCGCAATAGATATTGCTAATTCACTTGGCGGAATTTCAGCTGTTGCGGTTGCCGGAGTAATGGTTACGGGAATTTTCGGAGCAATTATGTCGCCGCTGTTTATTAAGTGGTTCAGAATAAATAATTCTGTTGTGGCAGGACTTGCAATCGGAGCATCGTGCCATGCACTTGGAACCTCAAAGGCTATAGAGATTGGTGAAACCGAGGGGGCAATGGGCGGAATTGCTATTGGTATGTGCGGAATTTTTACGGTGCTTGTTTCTATAGTAATTAAGGCTGTACTGTTGTAATGTTGTAAGTGTTAATAAGAATTCGGTGAAGATTATGAAAAATCAGATATTGAAAATTTTTAAAGACCATAAGAATGAGTTTATTTCAGGTGAGCGGCTCAGTGAAGATTTGGGAATCAGCCGTAACGCAGTTTGGAAAGCTATTAAGAGCCTTGAAAATATGGGCTATGAGTTTGTTGCCAAAAATAAAAAGGGCTATATGCTTACCAAATGCCCCGATGTGCCGTATGCTGCGGAGCTTAAACCGTTTTTAAAGCCTGAACTTTCAGACGTTGAAATAATATACAAGAATGAAATTGATTCGACTAACAATTATGCTAAAAAGCTTGCAATTGATAGTTTGTCCGAAAAAACTGTAGTAATAGCTAAGAATCAAAGCGGAGCAAGAGGAAAACTTGGCTCAAAATGGAACAGTGACGGCGGATTATATATGTCGGTTATATTAAGACCCGAGATAAGCCTACTTAAGGCGATGGATATGGTGGATAATATAATTAAAAGAATAGCCGGAGTAATAGACGAGTCGTTTTCTGTTCAAACGGAAATAGAGAACAATGATATATTGCTTGACGGAAATAAGATTTGCGGAGTGCTTATAGAGTTTGCGGGAGAGGTAGACAGGCTTGAGTATATGGCGGTCGGAATCGGAATAAAGATAAAGGAGCTTGAGAACTCCGGATATACGCTTGGCAGCGTTGTGAAAATTACAGCGGATATAATTAATAAACTGTACAGTTAATTCGCTTGGCAGTGCCGATAGGGAATAAATGTAAAGCTTTAAGTGTTAGAAAGTACACATTCAAAAAAGTCTGAAAAATTTGAAAAAATACTTGCAAATTTTTTTTTAATATGTTATAATGTCCTTACGGAACAATACGAAATCAAAGATTTCTGTGTTCCGAAGAACATTTTATCATAACACTTCGCACCGCATAAGCGGGTGCTGCGTTGTTTGGGTAAGAAAATCCTATGGATTTTCTACTTATATGTTATAATAAATTTTGTGATTAGCCGCTGTGGTGGAATTGGCAGACGCAACGGACTCAAAATCCGTCGGGGGTGACTCCGTGCCGGTTCGACTCCGGCCAGCGGCACCATTAGAAAAGGATGATTTTCGTTATGAAGATTGTCCTTTTTTCAATTTTACAGTTTATGTAGGGGCGGATTCCATATCCGCCCGTTTTCAATTGTTGCTTATTTTACGATTACAATTCCCTGAACGGTATCCTTATAAAGCTTTAAGAATACACGTGCCTCATTACCCGGCTCGTAAATCTCAATGTCTGCGGCAGAAACTACCGAGATGTTATTTCTGGATTTTGTTGAGTCATAAAGGTACACAACTGCATTTGCTGTTGAGAAGTTTGAAACTGTTCCGTTTACCTCTACGTTTACAGAGTTTGTGAACTTCTTAACCGCACGTCCGTAAACGGTTCTTAGATTTGCCATAACCTCAGTGTCAAATTCCTCTGTCTTTTTACTGCTGTCAAATAGAACTGTAATTCTGTCAACCTCGCCTTTAGCGTTCTTGTTGTACTGAATTATATCTCCGGTCTTAAGCTTTACGGAATCATTCTTAACGAATACATCTGTATCACTTGCGATAAGCTCAATTCTTTCTCCGTTTTCATAACCTGAAAGTACTTCAACCAAGTCTTCATTCTCGTTGTGCGCTTCCGATATCTCATCAACTATAACTATAGGTGATTCCGCAAGTGTTGTTCCCGTTGAGCTTGTAACCACAACCGCATTTGCCGCAAAGTTTTCCTGCAAATCATAAATTAATGCGTCATAGCTTGTTTCATTGGCAAACATAGACTTGTTTCTTACAGCGTACTTGTCTGTATCTGTTCCTGCATCAGCCGGAATGTCAAATACTATTGTTTCATCTGTAATTGTTGCATGACCAAGCTTTCCCGATTCACTCTTGTATATCTGTTTGTTTGCAATTATATCAAGTGAAAATTCCTCGGTTAGCGGGTCTTTTGTTTCGGAGTTGTTTCGTGCAAGGTCTATTCCCGTTACAACATTATCGCTGTTTTTTACAAATGTTACAAGCTGAGGTGTAAATGTTCCGTTCGGCTTTAGTATTGCTAATGCTTCAGCCGGTGTAAGTCCGTACTTATCATTTACTCTTATCTTGTTTCCGCTGTCAAGTACGGCGGTTTCTCCGTTTTGTGTGAACAGCTTAAATCTTAACACCTTCTCGAATGTTCCTGTTTCTCCGATGTTTGCAAGATATGCGTAGTTTCCTCGTACAGCCTGATTAACTCCGCCTGTAACCTTGTTTACTGCCGCAACCTTTCCGTCATAGTCAAGGTAGAATGTTCCGTTATCTCTGATTGCTATATCATAAGGATAACTGCTTGCCTTTTTGTATCGTGTTTCGCTGTTGTTAATTCTGAAGCCGTTGCTTGAAACGTGTGTTACTGTTCCTGTTACGCTGTTTCTTGACAGATATGCCTTTGTAAGCATCTTGTCCTCACTTACGGTTATTGATAATACATCCCACTTCTGAAGATCTGAAACCTCTATCTCTTGATTGTTAAACATTATTGAATAATCGTGAGCCGTATCCTTAGGGTCAAATACTACCGAACCGTTTGCATACATATCCGTAACTCTGCCTGTTACGCTTGAAACTGTGTCTACTACAATGTTTGTAAACTGATTGATGAATACTATATCATAAACATTGTTTGTATCCGTATCAAGTAGCTTTAGATTTCCCGATTCAAGCTTGAGCTGTGAAATGTCTACATCATCCTTATATTTGCCGTTGAAAATATAAATAGGCTTTGCGGCAATTGTTGCCTTTGAAGGGTTCTTGTCTGTTTCCTTGTCTATCCAGTACGAAATAGTCTTTGTTGTATCGTTTGCTCCCGTAACCTCAACTATATTATCTGCCGTTATTGTTACAGAGTTGTTCTTGTTTGATTGAGGTCTTACCACTATAAGAACTTTTTCGTCAAGGTTTGAGTCCACTCTTGCGTAATAAACTACATTGTAGCCTAAAAGCTCTTTTGCATTAGTTGTTCCCTTAGAGAAAAGATTGTCGTTAATTAAAATATTATTTTCGGAGGTTGTGGCTCCGCCCGTTAGTGTTGTTTCGTGTGTTCCCTTAATTTGTCCGTAGCCCTTTTCAACATTTAGTCTGTCGTATAAAAGAGTTTTGTCAACTACCTCGTATTTTATATCAGAACCAAAGTTGGTCTGCTCCATAAGATTTATTGTAAGTGAATTAAATACAAGCTGTGCAATATCACCACGTGTTGCCGGTGTATCACCCGCTGCATTTATTCCCTTAAGCATCTGATTTGATGAAGCAACTACCATATATCCTGTAGGATATCCGCCGTTTGCTTTTGCCTGCGGCTCATAACCGAGCGCTCTTACCATTATAGTAACAGCCTCCTGGAATAATACAGGGTCATCAGGTCTGAATGTTCCCACATCATCACCGATAACTAAACCCTGCTGGTCAGCTACGTTAATTGCACCGTTTGCCCAGTGGTTTGAAACTACATCAGGGAATCTTGTGGCATAATTTGATGAGTTTGCAACCTCCTCAAGACCTATAGAGTAAACCGCTACCTTTGCCATCTCTGAACGAAGAATAGCATCATTTGGTCTGAAATTACCTGTTTCGGCATCGCCGACCATTATTCCGAGTGCACCCAAAACTTCAGCCGCTTCCTCGTATTTTGTTCCTAAAATGTCGGGCGATAATGCAACACGACTTTCGCTGTAACGTGAATTTGCAGTGTTGGCAAGCTCATTGTTTAGCATTCTGTTGTGCTTTGTCTTGTTTTCTTTAACTATCGGTGTGTTGTTGGCATTTGTAACTCCGTTTCCGGTGTCGCTTAATGTTTTGCCGTTATTTATATCTGTTGTATTGTTGGTATTTGTGCCGTCAGCACCGGCAGAATTTCTTGTGCCGTCACTTGTGGCATTAGTGCTTGAATTTATATTTGTATTGGTATTGTTGTCTGTGTTGCCGCTTTGAGTAGACGGACTCGCAGACGGGTTTTGATTTAGATTCGGAACGGGCGTTATTCCGTTTGAAGAATTGTTGTTTAAATCTTCAACCGATTCCCCCGAAGCTAAAACAGAATTATTCTCTGCGGCAAATACGCCGATTCCAAGTGTAAACAGTATACATACTGTAAGCACTGCGGAAATTATTCTTTTTAACATCTGTATTTCCTCCCAAAAAATTATTTACATAGCTATTTTGTTCACTTGATATAAAAATAAAAGTCAAATTTTTTGGTCTTGTT
>CAMCUJ010000109.1 GCA_945878965.1 uncultured Clostridia bacterium | reverse complement strand
AAATGTTAATCTTACCAATCCGGAATTTAACCTTTCGCGAATTATGGCGGAATAAGAAAACAGGAGTCATTAAGCTGATACACTTAATTGCTCCTGTTTTTAGTTATTATTTTTTGCTCGTCCCAAAGCAACCAAAACGACGGCAGTGCCTTAAAATATATATTCCTTAATGGATAGAGCAAGTGATGGTACCTTGTGACAACTAAAGCTTTCAATTTAAAGAACGTACAGCTTTAGATATTTGAGTTTTACATTTACGCATCAATTCCAAACAAGCGTTTTGCGTTTTCCGCTGTAACCCGTATAACCGTGTCAAGGTCTATATTTTTAACCTCGGCAATCTTGCGTGCAACCTCTATAACATAACCGCTGTGGTTTCGGTTTCCTCTGTATGGCTCGGGTGCCATATAAGGGCAGTCTGTTTCAATAAGCAGCTTTTCAAGCGGAACAACCGATAATGCCTTAACAGCCTTCTTAGCGTTCTTGAATGTTAAAACGCCTGTGAATGAGATATGAAATCCCATATCAAGAACCTCTTTTGCAATTTGGTCGCTTCCCGAAAAGCAGTGCATAACTCCGTTTGAAATGTTATGCTCCTTAAGTATCCTTATGCACTCGCCCTTTGAGTCACGGTCGTGAATTATTACCGGCATATCAAGCTCCTTTGCAAGACATAACTGACGGTTAAGCCAGTCAATCTGCTTTTCACGGTCGGTATCGTCAAAGTGATAGTCAAGACCTATTTCACCAATCGCCTTAACCTTATCGTGCTTTGCCATTTGGCGGATTTCGTCAAGTGCCGAGTCTGAAAGCTCATAAACCTCTGTAGGGTGAATTCCGACTGCGGCATATATGAAATCGTATTTCTCCGCAAGCTTTATACTGTGCCTTGAGGTTTCAAGACACGCACCGATATTCATAATGTTTGAAACACCTTCGCTGTGGATTTTTTGGATAAGCTCATCTCTGTCCTCATCAAACTGTGGATTGTCAAGATGTGCGTGACTGTCAAATAACATTTATAAAAACATCTCCTTTGAAATTTACTTAATTGTCTGCCTGTTCATTTTTAACCGTGCATATAGGTGAATAGTCACAGTATTCACAGGAACTGAAATCACTGCTTATATACGGATTAATATCAATCCTTCCATCAAAAATTTCCGAGGTCGACTGCCGGATTTTTTCATTTGCAGTCTTTAGTGCGTCTTTAAATTCCGAATCAAGAACACGGCTGACGTTCGACTTTGAAAGAATTTCATTGTCGGTGGATATTGAGTTATCAAGCTTTGAAAGTATGCCCTCATTGTTTGATGCCCAACCCGTAAGCTTGATATTTTTTTGTCTTTCACGCTCTAAAACTTCTTCCGACGGTCTTTTGTCAAGCCTTAAAATCGGGTCGTTAAGGTGCATATAAAGCATAGCCGCAGGCTCGGCATCCTTAATGCTTTCACATAGTGCATTCATATATGCAAGAGGCTGAAGCTGTATACCGCTTTCTATATGTTCGGGCTTCAGCTTTTTTTCCGAGGATTTATAGTCAAGTATGCTGATATAGTTTTTATTATCCGAAACATAACAGTCGGCACGATCTATAAATCCGCTGAATTTTGCGGTTCCGTTTTCAACCCTTATGGTTTTGGCTGAAATGTCGGGGTTTTTGCCGCCGATTGAAATTTCAAAGCCGTAAGGGCGGAAGCTGCTGTTTTTATAGAATTTAACAATTTCCCATGCGGCAGCTGATGCAATTCCCCTTATTTTAAGTGCAAGATATCTGTAATACGCCGAATTTTCATAAAGCATTGAGTTATGAGATTTTGTTACCTTATCCGAGATTTCGTATATCTCATTTTGAACCTCATCGTATTTTATTGAGCCGTAATCAACATCATTTCCCGATTTACCTTTGAAATATTCCGATAAAATCAAATGAAGAGCAGTTCCCATATCATTTGAACGAAAATCCGCCTTAAGTCTTGGCGAAAGATAAAGCCCGTATTTCATAAAGTAGGCAAATGCACATTGGTTAAACTGTTCAAGCCTTGAAATGCTCAGACTCAGCTGCTTTCCGTAAAGCTGTGTAACCGCCGTTTTGGAAAGCTTTTCGGGAGTCCTTGAAAACTCCATCATACTTTCCATTTGCTTTAGTCTGTCTTTGTATTCTTCTCTTTTAAGAAACTCATCTTTAATGCATTTCCATTTTGAATTAAGAGAATTTTCATTGTCTGCTTTACTTAAAAGTATATCAAATGCCGCTGTTTTATCCTGCATATAAAGAGGTGAATTTTCGTCAAACACCTCATATTCAAGTCCCTTGTAAAGCTTTTTAAGCCTTTTTACAATAGGTGACGGTGTACAGGAATTACCCTCGGTATCGCACTTTGGAACAGAGAGATATAGCTGTGATTTTGCGGTTCTTAAAACGTTGAATGTATGATAGCGTTCCTCAAGCTGCTTTGATATAGCCGTCGGTGCAAGCTCGATATTTAAGCTTTTAAGCTCCTCACGCTCAATATCCGAAAGAATTCCGTATACAGGGAAGTTTTTCGGGAAAACTCCGTCGGTTACACCGAGAACTATAACCACTTCGGCGGTGGTATTTCTGAAATGCGAAATTTCACTTATCATTATTTCGTCAAGCGTCTGCGGAATTGCTCCTATGCTTATCTGAGCTGCGGAGGATGTGAAAATCTCATGGAATTTTTCAAAGGTTATAAATGTATCGCCAAGTATGTCGTTCATCTGTGAAAGCTGTGCTATAAGCGAATTCCACGCACTTTTATATTTTGAGGCAAGGCTTAATTTACACTTGTTTTCAAGCACCCGAGCTTTGGTTTTAAGCTTGTCTGCAATTTTATTTTCATTTAGCCAGTTTGCTATTAAAATACATATGTCGTTTACGGTCTTTCTTCCCGACAGGGCGGAAATAAAATCATTAACAGGCTTTAAAAGACGGTTCTTTGTGCTGTTTATACACTCCATATCAAAAAGCTGTTCGTTTGGATTGAATGTCCATTCTGCGTCCGTGTTCCACATCTTGTAGTTGATATTGACCGCAAGAAGATAATTATCAAGCATATCTGTTTCACGCATTGAAACAGGAAGAAGCATAAGTCTTGCAATGCTCATTATCCGCTCATAGGAAAATCCGTAAACTGCCGTTTCAAGAAGATATGAAATCAGCTTATACACAGGAGTTCTAAGAACCGGTTCTTTTTTGTCTATAAAATAGTTAAGACCGTACTTATCGAAAAGCTCCGGAATGAATTTAGTATATGCCGAAAGGTCGCCGGCAAGTATAAGAAAATCCGAGTATCTGTATCCGTATTCTTTGCAAAGACTGTTTATAAGAAGCGCCGCTTCCTGAACCTCCTTATAAAAGCTTGCCGGATTTAAAATATGCAGACGCTTTGGATTTTCCTCCGGCTTATGACGCAGCATTTTAAAGTATACATCGGCAAGATGATTAAGCTCGTCCTTTCGGTAATCCTTATCACTCTTTAAAGAAATTGGCTTTGCAATTTCAACGCCCGAATTTTCAGCAATGCCGCAAAGCTTTTTATAGGTATATACCGAGGTTTCAAAAATCTCGGACGGCTTGGTTAAGCTGTCGCTGCAAAGCAGAATTTTTACGTCCATAACCTGCATAAGATTTTCTATTGCCTGATATTCAAGCGGTGTAAAGCTTTTGAAATAGCATATATAAAGAGTTCCGTTATTGAAGCTGCACATAGGAATTCTCGGAGTTATTATTTCAAGATTGTCCTCGGAATTACTGTACTTTTCATTTGCGAGCTTGTTAAAGCCGTCAAGTATAACCGAAAAATCATAAAGCTTTTTTGAAAGGTTTTCTTCGCTGCATTCAGACGATGCCTTAAGCAATATCTCGGGAGTTACGCTGTAGCGTTTGAATTCCGAAATAATATTAAGAATTATTCCGGTAAAGCCCTGCTTGTTAATGCTCTTTGTGAAATAGCGGAGCTTTTCGGCATTGAGCTGCAGTACTCTTTTAATAAGTATGTTTTTTCCGGCATTGTCGATATAATTTCCTCTTAAAGGTCCCGCTTCGCTTAAAACGATGTTACAAAGCCTTGAAAATGTAAGTACCTCGGCGGATTTCTGAGCGGACAGACCTATACGGTTTAAAAATTCACGCTCGGCGCTTAATGAATACTGCTCCGGTACAAGTATGTACGAATATTTTCCGTTTGAGATGTTATTTTTTATGTCAGTGTAAAGAAAGCTTTCGCTTTCGTAATTTTCTTTTCCGTAAACTGCCTGAAAAGTGTGTTTCATTTAAAAAACTCCTTAGCTTTTGCTTTAATCAAAGAAATCAGAATTTTAGTATTACCTCGTCAAGATTTCGCTTTGGCACATTGATAACACCGTTTTTATCAAGATAATACTTCACGTTGTTATCACGCATTGTGACGGCACGGCTTTCCTGCTTTGGAACTCCGAGTGCAATTAAATGCACAACGCATAGATTTTCGGGAAGGCTTAAAATGCGGTGAATTTCATCACGGTCTAAAGCACCTAGCATACACGAACCATATCCCATTTCCTGTGCCGCAATCATAATTGAGCTTGAAGCAAGTCCTGAGTCACAGTCAAAATTACCGTTTGATTTAATGCTTGTATCTCCCAAAATCGCTATATAAGCCGCAGGACGTTCATCTTCCTTTGGCGTACCGTTTTCAAGGTATGCCGCCCATTTTGTACATGGGAATATTTTGTTGAGCATATCTTTATCTGTTATAATTCCAAACTTAAGCGGCTGCATATTTGCACCAAAGGCTGAAAGTCTGCCGCAGTCTGCAAGCTTTTCAAGCTTTTCATAAGGAATAGGGGTTTGCTTGAATTTTCGTATGCTTCGTCTTTTTAAAATTGCTTTGTATGCGGAATTATTGTTTTCATTGTCCAAAGCATCCAAAACATCTAAAAGCTCTATGATGTCATCCTTTATAAAGCTTGCTCCGGCTGCTTTAAGCGTTTCCCTGTCAAATGAGGTTGTTACCGCAAAGCAGGTTATTCCGGCGGAAACTGCGGATTTTACACCGTTTACGGCATCCTCTATAACTATACATTCGGACGGCCCTGCATTAAGCTTTTCCATAGCCTTAAGATACATTTCAGGGTCAGGCTTTTTCTTTGTTACGTCGCTTCCCGATAGAATTACATCAAATGTATTTTCGGGAATGTTTGCCGCCTTAAGCGAAACCTTAAGCTTATTAATTGCGGAGCTTGAAGCGAGTGCAAGAGTATAGCCTCTTTTCTTAAGCTCTTTAAGCAGCTTAAGTGATGACGGATATACAAATAACTCTTTTTCGGCTCTTTCTTCGATTAATGAATACATTTCTTTCATTGCGGCATCTATAACCTCGCTTTTGCCTTTTCGCTCCGAAAGACAGGTTATAAATTTGTCCTCTCCGGCACCTATAAATTCCTTGAAATCATCCATCGTATGTTCCACACCGTACTTTGTAAGTGCGTCGGATGCCGCTTTCATTGTAACGGGTTCCGAATCTATAAGTACTCCGTCCATATCAAAAATTATATATTTCATTTTTCTTTTTACTCCTCTTGATTTTGTTCATCAGTTTAATTATACTGAAAATTTTATATTATTTCAATAGAAAATTAACAAAAAAACTTCAAAAAGCAATTGAAATAAATT
>CAMCUJ010000108.1 GCA_945878965.1 uncultured Clostridia bacterium | reverse complement strand
AATCAAGTGGAACCCGCCGCCTAAGATACGGGGGACATCTTGATTTAGTTATATTTTGAATATACCATAACAAAAAGAGGCTATCACATTTATTTGTTACTGTACAGAATACAATAATGCCCTGACTTGTACAATAACACTTTTTCAATGCGACAACCCCATAATGTTAATTTTACACAATTTCAACGATAACCTTTTTATCGATGTGTACGGCAGCCGCTTTAATAACGGTTCTTATAGCTTTTGCTATTCTGCCCTGTTTTCCTATAACCTTTCCCATATCTTCTTCAGCAACGTGAAGCTTAAGGGTGATTATATTTTCTTCATTAATTTCTTCAATAACTACGGAATCAGGCTTTGAAACCATAGATTTTGCTATAAACTCTAAAAGCTCTTTCATAATATAACTCCTAAAAATTTTATAGTCCTGCAATTCATTTACTACTTGATATGAGAAAATACTGAATTCGGCAGACCGCTAAAGCACATACTACCGTTTTCAGTATCATTCAAATCAAAACAAAATTAGATAATGCCCTTATTCTTAAGAAGACGCTTTACAGTGTCTGTAGGCTGAGCACCATTCTTTATCCATGCTTTAACCTTCTCTGCATCCATTTCTACAGTTGCAGGCTCTGTTAGCGGATTGTAAGTACCTACCTGCTCAATGAATCTTCCATCTCTCGGATATCTTGAGTCTGCTACTACTACACGATAGAAAGGTGCCTTCTTAGCTCCCATTCTTCTTAAACGAATTTTTACTGCCATTTTTTTAACCTCCAAAATATTAATTTAATTTTTTCAAATTTGTTTTATTAAAACAAGCCATAAAGCTTAATTTTATCATATTAATTACACACTAAAACGGAAATTTCATTTTTCCGCCGCGCTTCATCTGACCTAAAAGCCCCTTTTTCTTGCCGCCGCCGGAAAACTGCTTAAGCATCTTCTGCATCTGCTCGAACTGTTTTACAAGCAGATTAACCTCCGAAACAGAGGTTCCGCTGCCCTTTGCAATTCTCGCCTTTCGGCTTGGAGTAAGATTATCAAAATTATCTCTTTCCCTTGGCGTCATTGAAGTTATAATAGCCTCGATACGAAGCATCTTTCTGTCATCTATCTGCGTATTCTTAAGTGCTTTCGCATCTATTCCGGGAATCATTCCTATAATCTGCGACATAGGACCTAAATTCTTCATCTGCTGAATTTGGTCTAAGAAATCACTGTAAGTAAAATTCTGAGTCCTTATTTTCTTTTCAAGCTCCGCTGCCTTTTTCATATCAAAAGCCTCTTCGGCTTTTTCTATAAGACTAAGCATATCGCCCATACCCAAAATTCTTGACGCCATTCTCTCGGGATGGAAAACCTCAAGGTCGGTAAGCTTTTCGCCCATTCCGCAGAACTTAATCGGCTTATTTGTAACCGCACGAACCGAAAGAGCCGCACCGCCTCTTGTGTCGCCGTCAAGCTTAGTTAAAACCACTCCGTCAACCTCAAGCTCCTTATTAAAGGCTTCGGCAACGTTTACAGCATCCTGTCCCGTCATTGCATCGACTACAAGAAGAATTTCTGTAGGGTTAAGCTCCGCCTTAATCTCCTTAAGCTCATTCATAAGCTCTTCATCTATATGAAGTCGACCTGCTGTATCTATTATAAATATGTCATTTGAATGCAGCTTTGCGTGTTCCAAACCTTTTTTTGCAATTTCAACAGGATTTTTGCTGTCCTCAATCGCAAAAACAGGAAGTCCAAGCTGATTTCCCACTACCTGAAGCTGTTTAACAGCCGCCGGACGGTATACGTCACACGCACAAAGAAGCGGTCGTTTTCCCTGTTTCTTAAGAAGTCCGCCAAGCTTTGCGGCAGTTGTGGTTTTTCCGGCTCCCTGCAGTCCCGACATCATAATTATTGTCGGAGGCTTAGACGAAATATTGAGCTTTTCAGCCTCTCCGCCCATTAATGCTATAAGTTCTTCATTTACTATTTTTATTATCTGCTGAGCAGGCGTAAGCGACTCTAAAACCTCAACACCTACAAGTCTTCCGGACAAATCACTTATAAAGTTTTTTACAACCTTGAAGTTTACATCTGCCTCAAGCAAAGCAAGCTTTACTTCACGCATTGCTTCTTTTATATCCTTTTCGTTTACCTTGCCCTTGCCTCTTAGCTTTTTAAAGGTGTTTTGCAATTTTTCCGCCAAGCTTTCAAATGCCATTATCTCAACTCCTTAACCTAAAGCACTGCTTTCTCTGATTCTATAGATCAATAACTGTCGTTTATCTCTTTCATTATATCCTTGATATTCTTAATCTTTTCAATTGTTTTTAAAGAACTATCGTTCTTTGACTTTGTTATCTCAGTTTCAATATCCTTAAGCATATCGTCAATATCCGAAAGTCTTGATTTAATCTTTAAAAATTTTTTCATAAGACCGAGTCTGTTCTCTATATCATAAAGCGTATTCTCAGCTCGCTTTATACTATCTCTGACTCCCTGTCTTGTAATTCCCGTATTCTCACTTATTTCCGAAAGCGAAAAGTCCTGATTATAATATAAACTTGCCGCCTCTGCCTGCTTTGAGGTCAGCATACTTGAATAAAAGCTAAGTAATAATGATATTTCCACATTTTTATCCATTGCCTTATCCATTACGTTTTCCTCACAAATAGTAACTTAAAAAAGATGGTGTAAAGTATTTAACCTTTACACCATACGATTTTAACCTATATTTTTAGTTTTGTCAATAGTTTTTTTAAAATTAATCAGAATTATTTTAGACTAATTTAAATTTTCGTTATTTTCACTGATATTAAAATTATTTTCCGCACCGGAATTGTCTAAACCGTTCATAGTATTGTACCCGTTATTGTTCTGCTGTGAAGCACCGCTTTCATTTTCCGAAGCATTTTCCTCCGAATAATTCTGATTTTTTCGTTTTTCTATTTCAGAGATACTCTCCCCAAGCTCCTGCATAGCCTCGCCGAACTTTTTCCAATCTCCTTGCTTTGATGCCTCTTGAACGGTATTAAAGTCATCAACTATCTTTGTTAAAATTTCATCCTCACTTAAATCAACAATAAACTGTGACAATTCATCCTCACTGCTTTGCGGAGCGGATTTATCTATAAGTGCATATATTGCCTCAAGAAGCGTATTTCTCATAACTATTTTTTCTCCGTAAGCTACAATTACCTGTTTAAGCTCGGGAAGATTGGAGTCGTTATTCGTAGTCATATAAAGAGGCTCAACATAAAGTATGGAATTTCCCACAGGCACAACCATCATATTTCCTCGAATTACTTTTGAACCGCCTTGACTCCAAAGAGCAAGACCCTTTGAAATCTCCGTATCGGAATTTATACGGTTCTCAATCTGCATAGGTCCGTAAATATTAATGTCCTTCGGGAATTTATAAACTACCAAATCACCGTAGTTATCCCAATCATTTCTGACTGCAAGCCATGCAACCATATTATCCTTATTGCTTAAAGTATACGGAATTGTTAGAAGAAGCTCGTTTTCTCCGCCGTCTTCTATCCTCATCATATTATAATACGGTGCAATATCTCTTACTTCATTTGAAACACCATACTTTTCCTTTGCAATCACCCACAAATCATTCTTATTATAAAATGCTGTAGGGCTGCTTACATGATACTTTGTGAAAATCTGAGCTTTTACAGAAAACAGATACTCCGGATACTTACAATTCTCCATAAGTGCCTTCGGCAAATCACTATCAGTAAATAATGTAGGATAAATACTCTTATATGCCTGAATAATCGGATCTGTTTCATCTATAATATAGAAATTCACATCTCCGTCATAAGCATCAATCATAACCTTTACCGAGTTTCTTATATAATTGAATTCGCCCATACTCTGTGAATACGGATACTTTGATGTAGTTGTATATGCATCAATAATCCACTTAAGTCTGCCGTTTTCATCAATTATCATATACGGGTCATTATCATATTTCAAAAACGGTGCAACCTTTTTAACTCGCTCGGTTATATTTCTGTTTAAAAGAATTTTACTATCCGAACTCACAAGGTCTGAAATAAGCAAGCGAAAATCCGCATATTTTGCCGCAAACATTACACGGTTAAGAAAATTAAGCTTAATCCCTGCCTTTCCATCATAAGAGAACTCAATGTCCTCCTGTCCCTCGGAATAATCAAGCTCCTTATACTTTGAATTATTAACTATTACATAATCATTGGTAAGCTCACCGAAATAAATTCTCGGCTGAGTTATATTAAGTGACTCATCTGCTGATTTAGGCGGAATATCCTTAATCAAAAACTCCGGCTGTCCCTGCGATGAAACACGGTTAATTGCATTAGCCGCAACTCCGAAGCCGTGCGTATATCTCAGCTTTTTATTTATATAGGTGTTGGCAGTATCGCTCAAATTATCCTTTACTATTTCACGGGGTGTAATCGCAATCGCTGTCTTTTGTCCGTTTATTGTATATGGAATTATATCTGTTTCATAAAATCTATAATAATTTCTTATGCCTTGAATCTGATTTAAAACAGTAAGGTTTGCAGAAAGATCCAAAATTCTTATATTATTTATGGTTTCCTGATTTTCTTCAATAGACAAGGCAGACAAATCATTATCTACAGAAAATATATTTTCCTTTGTGTTATCAAGTCCGTACGCAGACTTTGTATAATCAATATTATACTCAATATATTTACTTTCCCTTAAAACCTCATTAGGCGCAACAACCATAGTCTGAGTTATTATTGCAGTAATTCCCATAACCGCCCAAAAGCACGGGAACAGTGCAATAGAAAGTGCCGCAAACTTAAAGTTGCCTCTGAATGCGAATATAATAGCCGCTATTGCGATAACTATAATCAAATACGGAACCACATTATAATACCTGAGCCATATGTTTATGTCGGTATATCCCGCTCCGCTTAAATCTCCGAAGCTCTGATATAAAAGCTCCTCGGCTTTAAATCTGTAGGTTGCGCAGTTTATTAAAAGAAGTATCGCTATATTTATTATATTATGAACCGATATAAGCTTTTCTTTAAACAGTTCACGGAATGTATATCCGCTTCTTACCATTCCAAAAAACATATATGCAAGAAGTGAAATAACCGTAATAAGGGTCCATGCCGTCATAAGAGTTCCCATAACCGATGATAAAAACGGTCTTTGGAACACATAATAGCCTATATCTCTTGAAAAAATAGGGTCACTTTTTCCGAACCATTTAGGGTTTAAAAACATTAAAAGCTTAGTATATAAGTCACTGCTTATTATCGACGAAAGCATAAGCGAAAGTACAAAGCTTATAACTATAAATATAAATCTTTTTCTTAAAATTCCGCTTTCCGCTCCCATTAACAAAAGATTTCGTCTTAATATGAATATACTGCAGCTTATAAGAATAAACAAAATAACAAAACCTAAAAGCTGAGTGAATATCTTAAAAGACAAATTGGTGAACAAAACATTTGCATACCCCTCGCCTATTTCTTTAAATTCCGTATAATCATAAAACAAAGAAACCGCAAAGCTTATTCCGAAAATCAATAATACGGCTAAAACTACCCACCAAGCTATTTTTTTTAGCAGATTTCCCGATTTTTCATTCTCATACTCTTTCATAAAATCGCTCCTCGTATAATAAATATAGTAGTTTTTAGAGTTCCTCTCCAAGAACTATG
>CAMCUJ010000107.1 GCA_945878965.1 uncultured Clostridia bacterium | reverse complement strand
AAGCGGATTTATCGCCTGTTTTAATCTGCGGAATGCTTTCAACCAAGGACTTTGAGGCAACACTCATCAATCTTTTAAGGATTGCAAAGCACGCAATATTCATTGACAGCTTTTCACCGCTTGCCGTAAATTCAAATGTTTTAGCAAGGTTTGCGGAAGATTACGGCATTAAGGCTTATATATGTGAAAACGAGAAGAATTCTGTCAAAAAGGCTATGGAATTATATAATTCAGAAAAAGATGTGGATTCAATTTTAATCTGCGGTTCGCTCTATCTTGCGGGGTTGTTTTGCGGAGGTGCTTTAGACACATCGCCCTGCCCGAATTCGCTTCCTCGCCGTCACGTTCGTTGACATTAGTCGACCGATAATGCTTCATTTGCCGCCGACAGGCGAGAAATGTAACGCGACCACCGTCAAAACAGGACTTGGAGCGGTTTTGCTCCAAGTCCTGTTTTTCGTGTGATGATGTGCCTCAGGCACTATGCGAATGGGTTTTCATCCTTATAAAGCATACCCTTTGGCTGATTGAATGAAACATCTTCAATTCCAAGAAGCTTCATAACACTTTATAACTCCTTGCCCGAATGCTTGAATGCAACACCTGCATGATGAGGATATCTCTTACCGATAAGAACATGACGGTAGAATCTTCCCATCTCCTCAACGCCAAATACCGCAATACCGCCAAATGACTTAGGGTCAACATCAATAATTTCAGCATTCGCAATGTAGCACTGTAGCTTACAGTCAGCTGTACTCTGAAGTCTGAATAATGTAACATCTCCTGCCTTAATTGCACCCTCAAGTGTACCTCTTGATACGTCCGGCTCAGGAAGCTCAGGCTCAAGACATCTCTTCTGAATAAGCTGATACTTAAGCGCATAATCCTTAAGCATTTCAGCAGGTGTATTTCCGCAGTGGAATCCCATAAATGTATCTGTAAGCTTGTAATTCTTAAACTTGTCAGGGTTAGACTCAAACATATCCTTCGGTACCGAATTGTTAATATCAAGAAGTGTAGGAACCATTCCTGTAGTACAAGCAATTATGTATTCTGTAACAGCACCGTAAATATCAGTCTCACATGCAACAGGAATGCCCTTTGCAACAAGTCTTGAATTTACATAACATGGACAGAATCCGAACTGTGTCTGGAATGCCGGCCAGCACTTGTTTGCAAATACAACATAATCACAAGCACCCTTGTTAGCTTCCATCCAGTCAAGAAGTGTAATCTCATACTGTGCAAGCTTCGGAAGAATACCCGGATACTTATTTCCCTCTCCAAGCTCAGCCTCCATCTCCTTTATAACTCCCGGAATTCTCTCATCATCCTTATGTGCATTGAATGATGCAAGTAGGTCAAGCTCTGAATTTTCCTGTATCTCTATGCCTAAATCAAATAAAGGCTTAATCGGTGCATTACATGCTAAGAAGTCAAACGGACGAGGTCCGAATGATATAACCTTAAGACTGCTAAGTCCGATTATAGGACGTGCAATGTTCTCAAACTCTGCAATCATATCAGCTATTTCATCAGGTAAACCTACAGGATACTCGGGAATGTATGCCTTCGTATTTCTTAAGCCTAAGCTGTATGACGCGTTAAGCATACCGCAGTAAGCATCTCCTCTGCCGTCTATTAAGTCATTTTGTGTTTCCTCAGCTGCCGCAACTACCATTGCAGGTCCGCCGAATTTCTGTATAAGCATTGTTTCAGGACCCTCAGGACCAAAGTTGCCAAGGAATACTACCAATGCATTTACGCCCGCTCCCTTAATTTCTTCAAGAGCCTTCATTGTATCGACATCATTCTCAATTGTAGTCTTTGCCTCATAAATTTCTACGTTCTTAGCCTTACAGGCAGCAACTATTGCCGCTCTTCTCTTCTGGCTAAGCTCTATAGGAAAGCAGTCACGGCTTACCGCAACTATACCAAGCTTTACTTCAGGAATATTACTCATTTCTTCTTACCTCCGTAATTTATACTTTTTCTTATTATTTAATATTTTTCTGCTTTAATTTTCAGATTTATTTTACAATTTAATACATCTTCCTATCTTAAAGCACTATATAATTATATTTTAATATAATTTCATTAAATCGTCAACAAATTTATCAAATTATATTTCGTCAATTTAACCAAAAAAGTTCTGCTTTTTTTACAATCAGAATTAATCGTTGTTTTTCCCTAATCTTCTCAGCAGATACTTTCTTATCATATCCGCCGGAATTATAAGAACCGCTGCAAACAAAACAAATATCCATTCCTTTACGTTAAGCCCTGCCGTTCTCAAGATTGCTCCGCCGAAGTATGTCATAAGTATCTGAACAATACAAATACCAAACATTATAAACAGGAATTGTTTGTTTATTGATATGTTTTCTATAAGGTTAATGCTGTCGGTTCTGGCATTGAACGCATTGAATATACACGAGAACAAAAAGAACGTAAAGTATCCCGTATAGAAGTATATATCATTAGCTTCAACTCTGAAAAATCTGTGTATCGGCTCAAGCATAAAAAAGCACATACTTATTACGCAAATAAACAAACTGTTTATAACAATTCCGCTGTACATAGCCGGACTTATAATATCCTCGTCACGGCTTCTCGGCTTATCCTTCATATACTTTCTAAGTGCAGGCTCACCGCCGAACGCAATCGCCGCAAGCGTATCCATTACAAGGTTTATCCACAGCATCTGGGTTATATCAAGAGGCTTTTCAAATTTCATAATAGGTCCGAGCAGCGAAACCGCCACTGCCGCTATATTTATTGTGAGCTGGAACATTACAAATTTCTGAATACTTTTGTAAATTGTTCTGCCGTATAAAACCGCTTTTCTTATCGAGTCAAAGTTATCGTCCATAATAACTATATCTCCCGACTCCTTTGCAACATCTGTACCGCTGCCCATAGCAAAACCGACATCCGCCGCCTTGAGCGCCGGAGCGTCATTCACACCGTCGCCTGTCATTCCTACAACCAGATTAAGCTCTTGTGCAATTCTCACAAGGCGGCTCTTATCACTTGGGACGGCTCTTGCAACAACTCTGAGCCTTAAAATTATATCCTTTATTTCATCATCGCTCATTTTGTGAAGCTGCTGTGATGTAAGCACCAAATCATCCGCAGCTCTGAGTATTCCGCATTCCTTTGCAATCGAAACCGCAGTTTCACGCCTGTCGCCCGTTATCATAACAACCTGTATTCCGGCATTTATAACCTCATCTATTGCATCATTTACTTCACTTCTTATCTCGTCGTTTATTCCCATAAGTCCGACAAATATAAGCTCTGAATTAATACTGCTTTCACTGAATTCCTTGTCCGATACCGCAAATGCCAGAACTCTTACCGACCGCTCCGCCATCTCATTAATCTTTCTGTTAAGCCTTGATATATTTTCCCTTTCAAGACTGCAAGCCTCGCCCTCCGAATTATAAAATCTTGTACACTTATCAAGAATTATTTCGGGCGAACCTTTTATTAGTACACATTTATCCATGCCCGAAATTTCCGCCGCCGAATATTTTCTCTCGCTTGAAAACGGAACCAACCTTTTAACCTCTGTATTTTTAAACCGCTGCGCATCCTCTCTTACATATTCAAGAATTGCCTTTTCGGTAGCGTTACCGCCGAGAATTTTATCGTCCGAAACGTATGCCGAAGTATTTCCGAACGCTGAAAGTCCAACGATTTTACGAAGCGGCTCGTTTAGCTGCGAATATTCCTTAACTGCTTCACAGCTTCCGTTTATAAAGCTTATAACCTCAAGCTTTCCCTTGGTTATAGTTCCTGTTTTATCTGAGAATAAAATATTAATTCCGCCGGCAGTTTCAATTCCTATCAGCTTTCTCACCAGAACATTGTCACGCATCATTTTCTTCATATTGAGCGAGCATACTATTGCTATCATAAGCGGAAGTCCCTCGGGAACCGCTACAACTATAACTATAATTCCTAAAATCAAGCCTTCAACAAAATCGGAAATTACCTGCGGAGTGTTTCCGAGATAATTCATTATCATTGCTGCATTGAAATTATTATTCATTATAATATGCTGAAACATATATATAAGAACTATGGCAAACGCACCTATATATCCGAACCTGCTTATATTTTTTGCAAGAGCCGTAAGCTTTAAGGTAAGCGGACTTGTTCTGTCCTCATTCTGAATTTCCTTTGTAAGTCTGCCGTAAACCGTTTCATCGCCTATTCTTCCGCATTTCATAACACATTCGCCGAAGCATACAACACTCCCTCTGAACAGTGTTCCGATATCCCAGAAATCGTGAAGTCCCTTGGCTTTGAATTTGTTATTCTCAGAGTGCCTTTTTTCAACCTCTTTACTCTCACCGTTCAGCACCGACTGGTCAACTCTTACAGTTCCCGAAACTACCTCGCCGTCTGCCGGAACTATATCTCCGCTTTGAAGAAGCACCATATCGCCGACAACTATATCATTCATCTTTATTTCCTCAAGTCTGCCGCTTCTGTAGACCTTGCATAAGACATTTTCCGCCTCGCTCTGAATTTTCTGAAATGCATTCTCGTTTTTATATTCCGAAAATGTGCTTACGCAGGTCGCAAGCAGAACAGAGATTAAAATTCCAAAGCACTCAAACCAGTCCACTTTACCTAAGAATGTGAAAAATACATTAATTCCAAGTGCAATAAGCAGAATTTTTATAATAGGGTCATCAAAATTTGCCCAATACTTGTCCCAAAATGTCGCTTTTTTTCGTCCTTTAATTTCATTAGTTCCGTATTTTATCCTTGACTGCTCTGCCTCAGTCTGATTAAGACCTCGTATTTCATGCATCTGTTATCCCTCCGCATATCATCATCAGTATTTATTTAATTATATTAGGACAAGTTTGTAATTATGATTAAAATTCACTTCATAATTTGCGATTAAAGTAACAGATAAACGACATAATTCATATAATTTATACAGAGGCGGTGATGAAATTATGAACAACCTTATATGTGCAATTCTGCTTGCGTTTTCTTTATCTCTTGATTCGCTTGGGATATCGGCGTCATACGGAATTAAAAATATTAAAATACCGCTTTTGTCAAAGCTTACAATGAGCTTTATAACCTTTATTATATCGCTGTTTTCGCTTTACTTGGGCAGTATTTTAAGTATGGTTATATCGGATTTTTATATTAAGATAATCAGCTTTTTAATGCTTACTCTTTTAGCTGTTTCAATGCTTATACCATCAAGAAATAAAAACAATTCAAAGCCTGTTAAGGAAAATATTGACCATAAAAAGATATTTTCAATGTTCATTAAATGGGCAGGACTGACCATTACAATTATAAAGGAGCCGCTTAAGGGTGATGCTGATAATTCGGAGGTTATAGAATTCAAAGAAGCATTATGCATAGGAGCATCGCTTTCGCTGGACTCACTTTGTGCCTGTATGGGCTTTTCCGAAAGCAGCACAGGAATTTTAATTCCGATACTTATCTCGGTTTTTCAATTTACGTTTATGTATATCGGTGAACGGCTTGGAAACCGTATAATTAACCGCTGCGGCATATATGAAAAATTTGCATTGTATCTTCCGCCGCTGATTCTTATTTTAATCGCATTCACAAGGCTGGCGTAAAATACATAATTGCGGCAGCGGCAGCTTTCAATAAGGCGCAGAGCGCCGTTATTCAACGTTTTCGGTGGGAAAAAGGTA
>CAMCUJ010000106.1 GCA_945878965.1 uncultured Clostridia bacterium | reverse complement strand
GAAAACCAATTCATTTAAGCCGTCGCACAGCTTTTCGGAAAAGACTGAAGAATGGATTTCGGAGATTGAATCAAGACTTGACAGCAGTATATCTGAGGATAAACGCAGATTTTATGCAATTAAGCTGTTTGAGCGTGATGAAAAAATAGCTGAGCAGATGACAAAGGCTCCCGATGTTTCGGATGTTATTGAAAAAGCGGAGAATGAAGAGGATGATGATACCGAGAGTATTATTACAAATGAGCGTTACAATTATATATCAGCAATTATAAACGATTGTCTTAAGAAAAACAGGAAAGGCAAACTTACTGCATCGGATAAGATAGACAGAGTAGTAACAAACAGATGGCTTGCACTTCCGATATTTGCAGTTGTAATGTTTATAGTATATTACATTTCGGTAACAAGTGTCGGAACGCTTGCTACTGACTGGGCAAATGACGGAGTGTTCGGCGAAGGCTGGAGATTATTCGGAATATGGATACCGGGAATTCCTGTACTTATTGAAAATATGCTTACGGCACTTGGAACTGCAGAGTGGTTAAACAGCTTGATTCTTGACGGAATTGTAGGCGGTGTTGGAGCGGTACTCGGATTTGTTCCGCAGATACTTATACTTTTCATATTCCTTGCGTTCTTAGAGGGCTGCGGATATATGGCAAGAATTGCGTTCATAATGGACAGAATATTCAGAAGATTCGGACTTTCGGGTAAATCATTTATTCCAATGCTTATAGGAACAGGCTGCGGCGTTCCCGGAATTATGGCATCAAGGACGATTGAAAATGACCGTGACCGAAAAATGACGATTATGACAACAACCTTTATTCCGTGCGGTGCTAAGCTTCCGATTATTGCATTAATTGCCGGAGCTTTGTTCGGCGGTGCATGGTGGGTTGGACCGAGTGCTTACTTTGTAGGAATTGCGGCAATTATTGTGTCCGGAATTATACTTAAAAAGACAAAGATGTTTTCGGGTGACCCTGCACCGTTTGTTATGGAGCTTCCGTCATATCATATGCCTACAATAGGAAATGTACTGAGAAGTATGTGGGAACGAGGCTGGTCGTTCATTAAAAAGGCGGGAACAATTATACTTTTATCTACAATAGTTTTATGGTTTCTTCAAGGCTTTGGATTTGAGGACGGAGTGTTTGGAATGGTAGAAGACCTTAATAATTCTGTACTTGCTAAAATCGGCGGAGCTATAGCATGGATATTTGCACCGATTGGATGGGGCGACTGGAAGGCAGCGGTTGCGGCAGTTACCGGACTTATTGCAAAGGAAAATGTTGTAGGAACATTCGGCGTTTTATACGGTTTTGCGGAGGTTGCTGAGGACGGCACCGAGATTTGGGGAACACTTGCATCGAGCTTCACCGGAGTTTCAGCGTATTCGTTCCTTGTATTCAATCTCCTTTGCGCACCTTGCTTTGCGGCAATCGGAGCCATCAGACGTGAGATGAATAATGCTAAATGGACATGGTTTGCTATAGGATATCAGACTGTATTTGCTTATTTGGTTTCGCTTTGCATTTATCAGTTCGGTACGTTATTAACAGGCGGCGGATTTTCGGTATGGACAGTATTAGCGTTCCTTGTGTTAATCGGATTTATATATTTGTTATTCAGACCGCAAAATTCAATCCGTAAAATTCCGTCAGCAGTTCACAGTTAATGTAACTGTAAATGACTTTCTATAAAAATTTTGAACTTCATACTTATTTGGAAATGAGGAAATTAATATGGTTTCAACTATAGTAATATCAGCAATAATTGCGATTATTTTAATCGCTGTAATATGGAATATAATCCAAAATAAGAAACAGGGCAAAGGATCGTGCGGCTGCGGCTGCTCAGACTGTGCTATGTCGGATATATGCCATAAAAATAATTAATAATATAGTTTGTGTAATGAGCGGCTCTTTTGCAGCCGCTTTTTACTTATACAATTTAGTATTTGTTTACTCTTATATTCATCGAGAAATTCGTCTAATACCGCTATATTTAGATAAATGGCAGTCGGTTTAACGTGACCGTTGGTGTCGCTGACTCCATGGTTAAAAAAGTTCACGGATTTCTTCAAGACTTACAGGCTCTAACGGCTTATGAATCTTGTTTAATGCCATGTTTTGAATTCTTTCAGACCCCTTGTCCTCATTTCCGTTTACAATAACCGAAGCTGCCGCTTTTAATAAATTAAGCTCCGAACGCAGTTTTATTATTTTTCCGAATTCTTTCTCATATTTAGCCTTAAGCTCATTTTTAAGTTCTTTAATCTCACGCTCGGCATTAGCACGCTTATTTTCTATCTCCTCAGTTAATGCCGTAATTTCCATTCTCGTATTTTCTTCAATCTCCAAACTTCTTCTGTTTGCTTCTTCTTCAGCCTTTTTTATTATTTCTTCAGCCTTTTTGTTGGCTTCCTCAATTATCATATCTGCCGTTTCCTCAGCTTTGATTACAGCACGACTTACCGCTTCTTTCTGTTCTTTAAACGCTGCATTCTCTTTTTCAAGCACCGTAATTCTATTTAAAATTTCGGAATTTTCCTCCTCTTTTTCTTCAAGCTTGTTTCTTGCCTTTTTGTCAAACTCAAGAATGTACTTGTTCACCGCTTTTCTCGAATATCCGAACACCTCTATGCCAAATTTCTTCTCTGCCATTTTTTATTTTCCTCCTTTGTGTAAAACCAATCTATTATTTACATTGTACAACTTTTAGAATAAAATGTCAAGTATTTTATTTTATATATAGTTTTATTTGGCATATAAATAGGCGAAATATGGAATCCGCACTACTAATTTAAATTGCAGTTATATTTAAGGCTGTGCCGCATAATTAACGGCTAAAAGCTTTAGCACTCGTATTTCTTGTATATTTTCCGTTATTTTGCAGCAAAATTCTTCAAGCCTATGTGAGTATGCTCTTGAATTTTAGTACATCTGACAAAAAATCTTACAGTGCAATATACGAACTATAATTGTGCGGTATTGCCTTTGATATTTTTAAATAACGTATCATCATTGTGATTTTAATTACGAATTACGTCGAATGCACCATTTCCGCAAGCGACTTTGCGAAAAGCTCGGCACTGTATTTTGACTCCGAAAGAGTATTTCCGCTTGTTCCGACTTCAACAATAATACTTCCATTTGTAGTATGACCGTTAAAACGCTCTTTTCTTAGGTTTATTCCACGCATAAGTCCGCTGTATTTCTTCTCTATAAAATTTTGAAGCTGAACTGCAAACTTAAGGTTTTCACGCCAAAAAGGATGTTCAAGACCTCCATCATTAGTTCCTACAACAAGCATCATCTGTGCAGCGGTTTTTCCGTCTATATCCTTTGTTACCTTAACCTTAGTTCCGTCATCATAAATTATAGCGTCACGGTGAATATCAAGCACTATCTGAATTGACGGATATTGTTGTTTATAGTTCTCCACAGATTTAAGTGAATTTGCATATGAACCGTTATATGACGGATAATCATGAAGTGTTTTGTCGTGCAGCACACCTATTCCGTTCTCTTTTAATACCCTTTCCATTACATCTCCTACGCTTACAACATTCTCATTTATATCTTGATTTCTGTCGCTTACACTCGGGTCATAGTAGGTTTCTCCATCTTTTGAATAAGATTCGGTAGCGTGGGTATGAACTATAAGCACAAGCGGATTTTGCATAAAATCAATATTAAGCTTTGAATTTAGCATATCATTCACATTAATACTGTAGGAAGTTTCATTCTTAAGCAGTATCTTAGAGCTTGAATTTTTACCAAGTGCCGTTTTCTGGCTTGAATCTATACTCTTTATAGGTTTCATATTCTCGGGAATTATAGTTTTCTCGGCAGAATTACTGTCTTTATCTACACTATTTTCTGATTTCGTACTATTTTCCGAATTTGCAAGCTTTAAAATATAACTTTCATTTGCCGCCTTTATAATCGGAATTTCACTCATATACACACTTCTTAAATCATAAATATCAATTCCTGTTATGTATTTTATACATTCTGAAATTATATTTTTGTTTTCCTTAGCTTCACTTTCCGTAAGAGTAAGATATTCGCTTACTGTATTTATAGCAAATTCCTCTTTGCTTATAAAAATACTCTTGTCCGAAAGATATATCAGAGCGGCAATCAGAATAAATATTACAGATATAATTGAAAATATTATAATCCGCACAAATACCCGCTTTCCGTCAATAACTATCGCTCTGTACCTTTTCCCCATAGTATCGCTCTCCCTTTTACTTATGTAAATTCCGTATATACTATTTATATTTAATAAACAAGCTTTTATGACCGTAATGTTAAGGTGTGTGTATCAACAAAATTTCTCTTTACTTTGCTTTTATAATATGATATTATAAATATAATAGAACTAATTTAAATGAAAAGGAAGTGGATATATGTTTAATATCGGGGATAACAAAAGACGTGCATTAAATGCTCTTTCGGGAAACTGGATGATTATGGTGCTTAATACCTTGATTTTTTCGGTAATTTCAATGGCATTAAGCGGAATTATACAATTCGGTTCAAATTCATCGGATGGCGAAATTTCAATTATGCTTCCATTTATAATGATGACATCATTTATAGCATCATTTCTTCCTATTTTGATAGTTGCACCTATGAAAAGAGGCTACAGTGAGCTTGCGTTAAGAGCTGTACGAGGAATTTCGCTTAATTCGGATACTGTTTTTATAGGATTTTCTGATTTTGTGCGTTCACTGCTTGCAAATCTTATTATATCTATTATATTGAGCATACCTATAATTGCGTGTTCGATTATTACCTTTATCGTACTTATCATAAGTGTAATTGCGGGCTTACTTACACCATATATCAGTTCATCAGCCCTTGCCGGATCTTTACTTGCTTCGTATTTATCAGTATTTTTATTAATATTTGCTGTGTTCCTTGCCGGAACTATTGTATCATTAATTTTAGGTTACAGATACCGTTTTGTGTATTATATAATGATAGATAATCCGAATATGTCATTTTTTGAGTGCATAAAGGAATCGGCAAAGCAGACCAAGGGAATAAAGTTTGATTTATTTCTAACCGATTTATCGTTTATCGGCTGGGGAATACTTGCGGTTTTAACGTTCTTTATAGGCTTTTTATGGCTAACACCGTATAAAGAAACCACAGTTGCTTCGATTTATAATGAATTAAACAGCATTTCAAGCCGCAACAAATTTAATTCGGAAATTGTAAATAATTTTGAAAATAACAGGGAATTTAATAATTTCTGCAATTCAAATGATGTGAATGTAAATTCAAAATCTGATTCAAATTCTCATAGGGTTGACACAGATAAATATAATAATGATGATTATCCGGAAAGCAGAGATTTTTTTGATACACACTAAGCTACAGCGTTAAAGGGTTGGGGCGAAATAGAGATTGAAACTTTCACAGGTGTTGGTGGTATAAAAAACAACAGGATAACAGATGTCCTATGGTATTATAAGAATAAGCTAATAAAAGGAGAATAAATTCTATGAAAAAGAAAATAATATCAATAATAACAACTATGTTAATAACAGGAAGTTTGGTAATGAATACATATGCCTCCAATTTAACTAATGTAACTGAATTTACTGATTATGATACATTACAATCACATTGGGGTTTAAATGACATTAATGTATTAGTGTCAAAAAATGGAATTAGAGGCATTCCCAATGA
>CAMCUJ010000105.1 GCA_945878965.1 uncultured Clostridia bacterium | reverse complement strand
AATTCAATCGTATTTCGCTTTATCCAAAACTTGGTTGAATTATTGGTCTGTTTCCCTTTTGAAATCTGAATATGAATTGGCTCACCATTTTCATTAGACCAAAAATAAAATTTATACCCTAAAAAGTCTAACAGTACCTTAGGCAATTCTGACGCCTTCCTTCTCTTTTGCTATTTCCCAAATCAGAAAAGCATTATCCTTTAAATATTTTTCTAACTCCATCAGTTCATCTTCTGAAAATCCATAGGTTTTATCAAACATATTATTAGGAAGCTTGCCTTCCGCAAAATCAAAACTTCCATTATCATTGGCTCGTTCAAAACGAACACTTATTTCGTCAAACCCATTCACATCTTCGATATCCGAGAATGTCAATATTATATTATCAACTTCACTGTAATAGTTTTTCATACAAATCACCTCAATTTGATTTTATTTGGTTAAATTATTTATTTGAAATTAATAAGATGTACAGTGCCGCTCATAGTGAGTGAACATCTTAATTTAGTTATATATCGCTTTTCTTGATTTGTCAATACTTTATAACTCAAAATTAAATGTTTGTCAACTAAGTAGCAGGTTATTTAATTTCTTCGGCTTTTTTAATAAGCTTATCTTTTGAATTTTCACATTCTCCGCAGATTACAAGCTCCAAAAGTGATTTTAAAATTTCGCCGACTCGTTTGCCGCTTGGAACTCCGAGCGATATAATGTCATCTCCGCTTATTTTAAGCTCTGAAACGCTGCAGCACTCATTGTTTTCGGTTATATCGTAAATCTGCCGTAAAATTTCCTTTGCAGTCCTAAACCTCAGTGAATTTTTCTCAGCCTTTGCCAAATTGTCGGCAAGCTGAATTTTCATAAGCTTAATCATAGCTTCTCTGCCATACTCCCCGATGTAATGCTTAACACTTTGCCTGTCGCATTTAAGCTTGTCATCGTGGTGAAGAACAAGCCATGTAACCTCCTTTAAGGTTTTGGAATCATATTTAAGACGTTTTAAAACCGTGCGGGTAATTTCCGCACTCTTTATATTATGCTTTTTAAAATGCCCTATGCCCTGTTCGTCAAATTTAAGACATTCCGGTTTTCCCAAATCGTGAAAGAATATAGTCAGTCTTAAATTTTTATCGTTTTCTGTATTTTTAAGTGCAATTAAGGAATGTTCCCATACGTCAAAGCAGTGATGCGGATTATGCTGGTCAAACTCAAACGATGGGATAATTTCCGGGATAAATTGAGCGATTATATCTCTGGAATTTTTAATAACATTATATGCGTTATCTCCTGTTATTAATTTGTTAAATTCGCTTGATATACGCTCCTTTGAAATGTTATTTAAGAGTGCCTTGTTTTTAAGCATGGATTTTACCGTATTTTCTTCTATGCCAAAGCCAAGCACTGCCGAAAATCTCAGTCCTCTTAAAATTCTTAATGCGTCTTCATTAAATCTCACGTCAGGATTTCCGATAGACTTTATAACCTTATTGTTTATATCATTAATTCCGCCGAACGGGTCATAAATGCCGCTGTACTCGTTATATGCAACAGCGTTCATTGTAAAGTCACGGCGGCTTAAATCATCTTCTATTGAGGTTGAAAACTCTACCTTGTCAGGGTGACGGTTATCACTGTAGCTGCCCTCTGTTCTGTAGGTTGTAATCTCAAACGGCTTATGGTTCATTATAACTGTAACAGTTCCGTGCTTAATTCCCGTATCTGCGGTTTTGAAATCCGAAAATATATCTAAAATTTCATTCGGCTTTGCAGAAGTGGTTATATCCCAGTCATACGGAGTTTTATTTAGAATTAAATCACGAATACATCCTCCGACCGCATAACCCTCAAAGCCATTCTTATTTAATCGCTCAATTATAAGCCTTACTTCGCTTGGCAGTTGTATATCCATTTCTGCTTTCTCACATCCTTGCCGATTATTTTTTTATTGCTAATTATATATTACCACATATAACTCCGAAATACAAATACTATTTTGTTGAAAAATATATATCGAAACTTTTCTCCGTAACTATAGTTATGACAAAATTTTCAATATTTATAAGGTATAATCCTATAATATGGAAATAAAATTATAGGTTAGATAAAGAATAAAAACTAAAGATACGGGAGTGAAAAAATATGCCGGAGTTAAGAGAGAGAATTGGCAATGTATATGGAGAAAAGAGCAGGGAGAGGAGAAGCAAACGGGAAGTTAAGCTGTCGGCAAAGGAGATACGGCGGTGGCTTAAAGGGAAGCTGAATAAGATTAATTTTAACAAAGCTAAGGGAATACTTATAAATATTTTTGCATCTGCTATAGGAATTTTTCCGGCTATGGCATCAGCGTTTAGTGGGTTTGCGCCGTTTGGACTTTCATACCTTGCTGTAGAGAATCATAAATCATACAGGTTTTATCTTACATATATAGCGGTATGTATAGGAAGCATTATTGCAAACGGAGCGGCGGGTTCAATAAAATATATATCTGCGGCGAGTATTTACGGATTAAGTCTTATAATTGTCGGCAGTATAAGTCCGAATACAAAGAAATATTCCGCATTTTTAACGGGAGGTATAATGGCGGTTTGTCTTATGCTTTCGGGCGGAGTGCTTATGTATTTTGATTCATTTGATACAGGTTCGTTTCTGCTTTTGGTATGCGAGTGTCTGGCTGAGGTAACTGTTGCGCTTATGCTGGAGAGCGGAAGGGATATATGGACAAGCCGCTCGGTATTTTCGGGAAAGATAAACGATGAGGAAAAGCTGAGCCTTATTGTGTTTTCAGCGATATTGCTTTTAAGTCTTAAGAATTTCAGCATACTGAATTTTTCGGTTTCGGATTATGCAGCGGCGCTTACGGTTCTCATTGCGGCGGTTTCGTGCGGAGCGGGACAGGCTACGGTAATTGGAGTTATACTTGGAATTATATGTGCTATCGGAACGGATGATTTTCTTCAGCTTGTCGGAGTTTTTGGGTTTTCGGGATTTATGGCAGGCTTTATGTCAAGGAATAAAAAAGTCGGAGCGGTTGTAGGAATTATAATTGCGAATACAATTCTTACGGTTTACATAAACGGAGCACTTGAAAATAATCTTAATATCAGTGAAATAATTTTAGCCTCGGTAAGCTTGTTTTTAATTCCGTCTAAGGTGTTTATGTTTTTTAAGGCAGTTTTCACGGTTAAATCCGACAGTGAGGTTGCATCAAGGCGAATGATGGAGATGATAAAAATCAAGCTTTCACGTATTTCCGAGAGCTTCTCGGAGCTTTCTGCGGTAATAAAGCAGGCATCGGATAAAAATATGTTAAGCTCAAATTCTGATATTTCGGAGATGTTTGACAGGGTTGCGGATAAGGTTTGTAAAAACTGTAAAAACTCTGCACTTTGCTGGACATCGGAATTTAACGCAACCTATCAGACTATGTTCAAGCTTCTTGAGATAATGGAGAGGCGAGGCGAAATAATTGACAGTGATGTAAGCGGATTTTTTAAAGCTAGGTGTATAAAGCTTGATGAATTTTTGAATGCTCTGAGCAATCAGTTTGAGGTATATAAAACCACCGGAATATGGAAAAGTCGTATGAAAGAAAACAGGGATATAATAACCGTTCAGTTAAGAGAGGTTTCAAACATAATAGAAGCTGTTAAGGATTATATGGGAAGTGAGCTTAAGAGCAATTCATTTCTTACACAGCAGATAGAGGACGGACTGAGTCTTCACGGCATTGATTACAGAAATGTAAGTGTAATTGCAAATTCGGACGGTAGATTTACAGCTTGTACGGAGGTTAAAAACTCGGCGGTTCTTGATATGGGCGAAGAAAAGCTTGAATCGATAATCGGGGGAATGCTCGGAAAGCCTGTATGTCTTACCAACAGTATAGGAGAAAACAGCGGTGTATGGGTTAGGACAGAGTTTGAGGAAGAGCCTGAATTAAAGCTTGAAACAGGAATTGCGGAAAGCTCAGCAAATGAGCTTAGCGGCGACAGCGTAAAAATTACGGCTTTATCCGGAGGAAAGGCGGTTATTATGATTAGTGATGGAATGGGAACGGGAAAACGTGCCGCTTCTGAAAGCAATATGGTTATAAAGCTTTTATCAAAGCTGTTATCTGTTGGATTTGAGGCTATTAATGCGGTTAGGCTGATAAATTCGATTATGCTTATGCTTAATGAAAGCTCATCCTTTGCAACCGTTGACGTATGTATTATAGATTTGCATACGGGAAATGCAAAGCTTATCAAGACAGGTGCAGAGCCAAGCTATATAAAACGGGATAATGAGCTTGAGGTTATAAGAGCAAGCGCACTTCCTATAGGTATGATAGCTGAGGCAGAGGCAGAGGAGTTTGAAACAAGGCTTAAGAAGGGTGATATGCTTATTATGATAACAGACGGCATTGAGAGCAAGCAGACGGGTGATATGTGGCTTCAGAGCTTTATTGATTCCGAAGGAAGTGATATAAGTGCCAAGGATATGGCAAACAAGCTTATTTGCCGTGCGTATTCCGAGCTTTTATCGGATGCTGACGATGATATGACAGCTGTTGTGGTTAAAATTAAATAATGCGGTTCTTTGCCAAGGAGTGGTTTGTTCTTTTTGCT
Source organism: uncultured Clostridia bacterium (assembly GCA_945878965.1). Classification (GTDB taxonomy): domain Bacteria; phylum Bacillota; class Clostridia; order Monoglobales; family Monoglobaceae; genus CAMCUJ01. Next base: position 1,155 of record CAMCUJ010000105.1, on the reverse strand, counting down.
CGCCCAAAAAGAACCAAAAACGGCGGTCGGGGAATTTCCCCGACACCCCTTAGCGTTCCTTAAAGATTATCTTCATTCCTTTCGGATTTTTTTCGCACGTCAGGCGTGAGTTTGACGTTGTAGAACGTATCGTTTTGTGGAACGCTTCCTTAAGGCTTACGTTTGTTGATTTTCCTGTTTCGTTTATGGTTTTAAGCGTGGGTTAGCTGCTTCCTTTTGCCGCTTAGTTTTGTCGGCGATAGCCGACCGGGAATACTTCATTTCGGCGGCTCGTTGCCGCCGAGGTTAAAAATATTTTAAGTACAAAAGTGAATAGAATAACATTATTTGCATAATAATAATAGAAATTAAGGTTCAAGGAGAGGAAATAGATATGTCAATTGATTTTAAAAACAGTGAAACCAAGCTTAATTTGATGAGAGCATTTGCAGGTGAAAGTCAGGCGAGGAACAGATATACATTTGCGGCGGCACAGGCGAAGAAAGAAAATCTTCACGTGATTGAGGCAATATTCACATTCACGGCAAATCAGGAAAAGGAACACGCAGAGATATTCTATAATAATCTTAAAGACCTTGCAGGTGAAACTATCAAGGTTGACGGCGGATATCCGGTTGATATATCAGACTCTGTGGCTCAGCTTTTAAGATATGCACAGCATAATGAATACGAGGAGTATGACGATGCTTACAAGTCCTTCGGCGATAAGGCAAAGGAGGAGGGCTTTACACAGATTGCAAATATCTTTTACAACATTGCAGGTATAGAAAAGACTCACGGCGACAGATTCGGAAAATTTGCGGATTTGCTTGAAGAAAATAAGCTTTTTGTTTCGGATATTGAGTGTAAATGGATGTGCCTTAACTGCGGATTTGTCTATGAGGGAACCGAGGCACCGGAAAACTGTCCCGTGTGTCGTCATAATCAGGGCTATTTCATTCGCTTGGAGCTTGCACCTTTTGAAGGCGGTATATGTAACTGTACAGATGATAAATAAATTTTATATGCGGTGCTTGAAAAATTAAAAGGAGGGCAGAACAGCTCTCCTTAATTTTTTCAATAAGGCGCAGAGCGCCGTTATTCAACGTTTTCGGTGGGAGAAAGGTACTCCCGCCGAAAAAATCAAGTGGAACCCGCCGCCTAAGATACGGGGGA
>CAMCUJ010000104.1 GCA_945878965.1 uncultured Clostridia bacterium | reverse complement strand
ATTCCATAGTATGTTTTTAAGCCCAGACTTTTTGCTATCATTTTGGAACGAAACACGTGGAACCCGCTTGTTACAAATGCTATGCTGTAATCTTCATTTCCATGGAAATTATAAAGGATTTCTTTTGTATTTTTAAAGTTCTGTATTGTGTTTCGGGACTTATCTTCTTGAATTATTCTGTCTTCGGAAATTCCGTTTTTTATTAGGTATATCTTCATTGCAAGACTTTCGGGAATTGCTTCATCGTCACCTTGTCCACCCGAAACTACAATTTTGCAGTCCGGATATCGGGATGCATATTCAAGTGCTTTGTCAAGACGCATTTTGAGCGTATCGGACGGAACATCGCTATAAAGCGAACAGCCGAGAACTACCAAATAATCAGCTTCTTCATCGGTGTCCGAATTTATATTTGTAAGTATCATTGCCTGTGTTATTATAAATATTAAAATTCCTAAAATTAAAATTGTATTTGTAAGTGTTATAAATTTTTTGTTCTTAAATATAAATCGGAAAGCTGCAATTGATATAAATATAATTCCAATCACACATGGAACAGTTACTGACGGCAAAAAATACGGTGCAATAAGGCATACTGACACATATAGCATAATAAGCGGAATGCCGGTACACATAAGCAGAATCGCCGGAATATCTCTTTTTTTCATAGATGCTTCACCTCGGTATTATTAGTCTGTTCTTATCTATTTATTTTAAAATATAAATATTAATAAAAAATTAAAAATGAATAAATTTTTTTAAAAAGCTAATAATATTATTGCAGTTTACTCAAAGTAAAGATAGGAGTTTAGATATGAACACTTTGGCATTAATACTGGTTATAATCGGTGCAATTAACTGGGGAAGCATAGGCTTTTTCGGGATTGATATAATAGCATCAATATTCGGCGGGCAGGCCGCTATGATTAGCCGTATAATTTATGCAATCGTAGGACTTGCGGGAATTTGGTCTATTAGCTTTTTCTTCAAAGAAAATATTCTCGGAGAACGACGCAGTTAATTTCTATCGATACGTTAAAAATTAAAGAACCGCTTTTAAGAATCGAAAATTCTTTTGAGCGGTTCTTTTCCTTTTCGGCTGAAAACAGTTATGCCTGTTTTGCCTGTCTTAGTGCTTCCGCAAGCTGAGCCGGACAAGATGTTCCTCTGCCGTTGCAGTCTATGTTTTTAAGAAGCTCTATAACCTTGTCTGCATCCATTCCCTCAACAAGTGCCGCAATTCCCTGTGTATTTCCGGCACAGCCGAATTTGAATTTTACATTCTTTACTATATTGTTTTCTAAGTCAAATTTGATTTCCTTACTGCATGTTCCTTTTGTTGGGTAAGTAAATGTTGCCATATTAATCATCCTTCCTTATTTTTGATTTATTGTGCATTGAATATTTATATAAGTGCTTTTAATATTTTATCCGCACAGAATAAAAATTAAACTTCCGCATAAAATTATAATACGGTTTTTTTTCCGTTTTGTCAATAGCTTACGGATGCTTTTTCCGAATTTAAAACTGTTGACATAAAGTTTGCTTTACAATATAATTAAATAAAAAGGATTGAAAACTTTAAAGGAAAGGTACATACAGATTATGAATGCATTTAAAAGAGTAACAGTATTCCTTATCGCTTTTTTAATAGTGATAGGTTTTATGTTTATAAATAATCCGCCTGTAAAACAGACCTTTACAGAGGCGAAGGCGGAGAATAATTCAAGTGATTTAAGAGGTATATGGGTTGCAAGCGTATTTTCGCTTGATTTTCCGGTTAAGACTACAATTGATAGTGATGAACTTAAGCTTGAGCTTGACAGAATAGTAAACAATGCAAGCGAGATGGGCTTTAACGCTATATTCTTTCAGGTAAGACCTGCCTGCGATGCATTATATAATTCCGCAATTTTTCCTACATCTAAATATTTGACGGGAACTCAGGGCGTTGCACCAAATGATAATTTTGATCCGCTTTCATATATAACGGACAAGGCTCATGCTAAAGGAATTCAGCTTCACGCATGGATAAATCCCTACAGAGTTACGGCGAGTAAGGATGAGGAAAATACGCTAAGCTCCAATAATCCGGTTAAGCTTAATGAAAAGCTTGCCATAAAGCATACGGACGGAAAACTGTACCTAAATCCGGCACTTTCTGAGGTAAGGCAGTTAATTGTTGACGGAGCGGTTGAGATTGTAAAGAATTATGATGTTGACGGTATTCACTTGGATGATTATTTTTATCCGGCGGGAGGTCTTGCGGATGAGGAGTATTTTGCAAGTCAGGGCAGCGGTTACTCAAACATTGATGACTGGCGTCGTGACAACGTAACTGCACTTATAAAAGAACTGAAAACAGCAATTAAATCAGCCAAACCAAACGTTCAGTTTGGCGTAAGTCCTGCCGGTATATGGGCGAACAGCAGTGATATGGAGGGTGGAAGCGATACGAGCGGTTCGCAGACATATTTCAGACAGTATGCAGATACCAAGAAATGGGTAAAGGAGGAGCTTGTTGATTATATTGCACCTCAGATTTACTGGGAGAGGAGTCTTAAGTCGGCAAGCTTTGATGTACTTACAAAGTGGTGGAGTGATACGGTTAAAGGAACAAATGTAAAGCTTTATATAGGTCTTGCGGCATATAAGGCGGATGAAACGGATGATACGTCGAGTGCGTGGTATGGAATAAACGGAATAAATGAGCTTAACGCTCAGCTTGATATTTGCAGCAGTCTTGAAAATATTAACGGCTATATCGCTTACAGATATAAAAATGCTCTTTATAATCCTCAGCTTTATAGATTGTTTGAGATTAAGAATATGGGGTCTTTCGGAGATACCGGAGCGGTTGAGAATGAATCAAGCTTGGTTCCTACTCAGACACCTGTTCCGACTTCAACTCCGACAGCTGCACCGACACCGTCTCCCGTACAATCGGAGAACAATGAGGAATACCGACAGTTTGAAGATATGAAGGGTTATGAATGGGCAGAGAGTGCAGTTAAGAGCTTGGTTAAGTCGGGAGTTATAAAGGGAGTAAGCGACACGGAATTTATGCCGTCTATGAAGATAAAACGTGCGGATTATACTTTGATGATTACAAGAATGTTTGACGGACGTGCGGAGTTCAGTGAGAATTTTGCTGATGTAACTAAGGATAAGTATTATTATAACGAGATAGGAGTTGCAAGAAAGCTTGGCTTTGCACAGGGAATGGGCGAGAATATGTTCTATCCGGAAAATTCTATAAGCCGTCAGGATATGGCGGTTATGGCGTATCGTATACTAAAGGAAAAGGGATATATAACCGAGCTCTCCGAAAGCGCTGCATTTAAGGATTATGATACTGTTTCGGACTATGCTAAGGACGCAATTCTTGCACTTAATTATCTGGGAGTTTTAAACGGTGATACCAATGGGAATGTACGACCTCGTGATATGGCAAGCCGTGCGGATACCGCTGTATTTATAAACAATATAAGAACTGTTTTAAGCGGAATTTAAGCTTATTTGATTTTAGAGATGCCCTTGATATGATGATTACGTAGTATATAACTAAATCAAGATGTCCCTCGCCTATAGAGGCAGGGTACATCTCAATTTAGTTATATTTATTTCAATCAGCAAAGATTTTATAAAAAAAATTAAAAAAAGTTTCAAAAAAGTGTTGACAAACTGAAATGAATGTAGTATAATAAACAAGTCCGATGGAGAGCGGGCAATGCATCGGGGTTTAGCGCAGTTTGGTAGCGCACCTGGTTTGGGACCAGGGGGCCACAGGTTCGAATCCTGTAACCCCGACCAGAAGTCCACCAATCAGTTGGTGGACTTTTTAATTATCGTTTCCCGAGAAATTTAAATATGACAAATTTCATAATGATAATTAAAGTAACAGCTTCGGAGTGTGGCTCAGTTTGGTAGAGCGCTGCGTTCGGGACGCAGAGGTCGCAGGTTCAAATCCTGTCACTCCGACCAAAGAATGGCGATAGAATTGATAAAATTCTGTCGTCTTTTTCTTTTGCCGCAAAAGCTGATATCTATGCGGTTTTCGTGTGGTTACATATCATGTTCTTATCCGTTTCGCAGTCGGTGCGAAACGGATTTTTGCGTTTTGGACGGATTTTTGGAAAAGTAATCGTGTTCTTGTGAGGGTAAACGTGTTCTTATGCCTGCAAATGTTTTCTTGTGGTTAATAAAGCACCTTTGTTTTGAATAGGCTTTTATTTTGATATTAGTTACTATTCAGCTATCAAGAGGGCAGTCGCCACCTTGCGAACCCCCACTCGCTTTGATTTGCTGCTGCTTGATGTGAGATATTCGCAATCAGACCGCTTTCATGTGAATAGCCGCAGTACAAGTAAACATCACCGGGAATTGGATAAGGCGTTTTTTTGCCAAAATGCCGATAAATTTATTTTTCGTTGAATAATATAAGCTTTTTGTTTAAAAGCTATTGATAGGATTTTGATTTTATTATATAATATAATTGTATTATAATCAGCAGATGTTGAGGTGATGATTTTGAAAACAGAGCTGCAAAAGCAAGCGCTTGAATTATCTCAGATGATGATTGAAGAATGGTATAAGAACAAGACAGACAGACTTATGACGCTGCTTGACGACAATGTTACATGGATTGGAGCGACAGCATCTCAATTTTACCGAGGCAAGAGTGAGGTTACAAACGCTCTTGAAATGGTAAGCGGCGAAATACTGCCCTGTAATGTTTCTGAGGCGAGCTGGTACATTGCCGATAAGGGTACGGACTGGTGTTTGTGTATCGGAAAGTATATCTGGACTATTTCAGATGAAAAGCTGTATACACAGGAACCGCAGAGGGCGACGTTTTTATGGAAGCTGTCACGCGGTCAGCTTAAAATATCACATATGCACGTTTCAAACGTCATGCACACACTTGAAAATAACGAAGAATTTCCTGTGGCATCAAGTCGGCGAAATTATAATTACGTTCAGAAAAAGCTGTCCGAAAAAAACAGAATACTTCAGATTATGACAACCGATTATGAATATAGTCTGATAGGACTTGACAGTGTGATTTACATTGAGGCATCAAAGGAATGTCTTTTGATACACACAAGAGAGAGGATATACAGAGTTCATGAGGGGATTGGCAGCTTTGTGGAAAAAAATTGCCCGAGCTTTATATTTATACATCGAAGCTATGCGGTAAATTCCGATTGGATTAAAACTGTTACTACTGCCGAGGTTGTTTTGATAAACGGCGAAAGGCTTGCGATTTCAAAACAACGATATAAAGCGGTTTGTGATAAGCTTAAAGAAATTTTCAGATAAAGGAGTTGTATGGTTATAATGAAGAAAATCATTGCGGTATTACTTGCTATGACGCTTGTACCGATTTCGTCGGTATTTGCGGAACAGGCGGACAAAGGGGATAAGGTGACGCTTATTGTCGAGTTAAGCGGTGATGCGGTGCTTGAAACAGAGCAAGCCGCCGAAATGGGCATAAAGCTGTTTTCAGAAACTGACGAGGCGCAGGAGCTCGAAAACCAAATAAGAAGCGAACAGGCGCAGGTTATGTCCGATATTGAAGCAAAGGTTGACTCTGCGGCGAAGATAGGATTTACTTACACGCACGTTCTGAACGGTTTTTCAATTGAGGGATACGAGGGCGATATTGAAAGAATAAAAGCGTTGCCTGATGTTGAAAATGTATATATTTCGCAGAATTACGAGCTGCGCGAAAATACCGACACCGAAAGCGGCGGTATGTACCTTGACAGCGGCTGCGAA
>CAMCUJ010000103.1 GCA_945878965.1 uncultured Clostridia bacterium | reverse complement strand
GTGCATTGTTTAATTGATTTATTTTCAAAAAAATATATACACCACGGCAACAGATGCCAGCATACCAACAAAATCGGCGGTTAATGCCGACGGAATTGTATGCCGTGAATTTTTAATCCCTATACTTCCGAAATATACAGCGATTGTGTAAAATGTAGTTTCGGTTGAACCCATCATTACAGATGCAATTTTTGAAGGAACGGATTCAATTCCGCAGTTTTTAAATATATCATCAATAACCGCAAGCGAAGCACTTCCGGAAATCGGTCTAAGCAGTGCAAGCGGAACTATTTCACTCGGAATTTTAAGCCGTGAGGTTACAGGTCTTAAAATACCGCAAAGCATATCTATTCCTCCCGATTCACGGAGCATATATATTCCGACCATTAACGCAACAAGAGGTGCAACTATTCTGAACATATTCTCAAGACCCTCCTTTGCACCCTCAACAAAGCAGTCATAAACATTCACCTTTTTAATCATACCGAAAATCAGTATTCCGGCAATTACGACCGGAATTGCAAATATTGAAATAATTCTCATCTCTGTAATCGTAAACTCCTTTCACAAGCCTATAACCTCCGATTTTTTCTGCCGAAAATATTTTGAAAAAGCTTTGCCGCAAGCACTCCGCAGACAACAGCCGCAATGCTTGAAATCCAAATAGGCACTATCACCTCGCCGGGACTTACGGCACCTGCCGCCTGCCGCATCGCAATTAAGGTTGAGGGAATAAGCTGAATTGATGCGGTATTTATTACAACAAACATACACATTTCATCTGAGGCGATTTGTGAGCCATCGTTAAGCTTATCAAGCTCAGCCATTGCCTTAAGTCCGAGCGGAGTTGCGGCATTTCCCATTCCGAGCATATTTGCAACCATATTCATAACAATTGCCCCAAGTGCTTTGGAATCACTCTTCAGCTTTGGAAACAGAATTTTGGTTATAGGTCTCAGCAATTTTGAGATTATCTCCACAAGTCCCGCTCTTTCCGCAACCTTTGCAATTCCCGTCCAAAGACACATACTTCCGAGAAGTCCTATGCACAGCTCAACAGCACCTCCTGCACCATTCAGCATTGCAGAGGTCACTTTCTCTATGTTTCCGGTTACTGTACCTATTATAATTGATATAATAATCATTCCAAACCATAAATAATTAAGCATTTTTATATCCCTTCATATTATACGCTTGTATTTATCCGTTTTTAAATAACTATTCGGGTTGTCCCGAAATTATAACTTTTCTATTGATTAAATGTAAATAAAGTATAAATTCTTTTTGGTAATGGGCAAAAGTTATTGACTTTTCTCATCGAAAACAGTATAATTGAATATATATTTGTAATTTTCCGTATACATTTCGATTATGAATTACGCATTACGAATTACACATTACGAATTACGCATTTAATTAAGGAGTGTAGAATAAATGTTATCAAAACGGATTAAAATAATATTTGCATCAATATTCACGGTCTGCATAATACTTTCAACAGTGAGCGGAATATTTGCGGCAAAAAAGGTGTCGGAGCTTAGCTTAGGCGAACAAATTCATATCGGCTCGCTTGACAATGAGCAAAACGCCGAACAGATAGGAATGCTTAATATATTGGTTCTTGGAGTTGACGAGGGCGGTATGCGAAGCGATACTATAATGCTTTGCAGTATTGACGGAAATTCAAACAGAGTAAATGTTTTGTCAATTCCTCGTGATACAAGAGTTATGATAGGAAAGAACTATCAAAAGATTAATGCGTCAATAGGAATAGGTGCACAGGAAGTAACAAAGGGTAATTTATCCGCTCCCGAAGAGCTTACCATTCAGAAGGTTAAGGCGATAACAGGACTTCCGATACACTATTTTGCAACTGTCGACTTTGACGGATTTAAGGAGATAATAAATATTCTTGGCGGCGTTGATTACGAAGTACCGTTTAATATGGACTATGATGACCCTGTTCAGAATTTACATATCCATCTTAAGGCAGGAATGCAGCACCTTGACGGACAGGCAGCGCATGACTTTGTAAGATTCAGAAAGGGTAATGTCGGCTCTAAGGGCTATGCCATGGGTGACCTTGGCAGAATAGATGCACAGCAGGAGTTTTTAAAGGCTCTTATCTCTCAAAAACTTACTCCGCAGTATCTTGTTAAGATTAATGACCTATACGGAGCTATTCAGAAATATGTAAGAACAAATTATACAGCACTTGACCTTGCAAAGCACTTTTCACTGATTAAGAACATTGACGTTTCACGAGTGGAAATGCACCAGCTTCCGGGCGAATCCCGAACTATAGACGGTCTTTCATATTATATTTATGATGAAACCAAAACAGCAGAGCTTATTGAAGATGTGTTCACACCAAGGAGCAAGGAAGAGGACGAGCAGATAGAAAGAGAAAAGGCGGAAGCACAGGCAAGTGCAAGCCCATCACCTGAATCGGGCAAATAATTAATTTTTAAAATTCAAATCGTATAAATTATTAGGGGTGAACAATTGTCGCCTGCGGGTGATTCTTGACTGCCCCTATATTTTATTTATTTAATAAAAAGGACGTGATGTGTATTGGAAATCAAAAAAAATATAATGGTCGGACAGTCAGGAGGCCCCACAGCAGTTATAAATTCGAGCCTTGCCGGAGTTTATAAAACAGCGTGTGATATGGGAATCCCCAAAATTTACGGAATGTGCTTCGGTGTTCAGGGACTTATTGATGAGAAATATGTTGATTTGTCCGAGTATATAAAAAGTATGCTTGACATAGAAATTTTAAAAAGAACTCCGTCATCATTTCTTGGTTCGTGCAGATATAAGCTGCCGGACAACATTCAAAAGGGCAATGAAATTTATGAAAAGATATTCAGTCTGCTTAAAAAGCTTAATGTAGGTTATTTCATCTATATCGGCGGGAATGATTCAATGGATACCATAAAGAAGCTGTCTGAATATGCGTGTCTTACAGAAAGCGATATAAAATTTATAGGTGTTCCAAAGACTATAGATAATGATTTGGCACATACCGACCACACACCCGGCTTTGGCAGTGCAGCAAAATATATTGCCGCAACTATGAAAGAGATTATACGTGACGGTTTGGTGTACGACCAACAAAGCGTTACAATAGTTGAGATTATGGGAAGAAACGCAGGTTGGCTTGCAGGTTCTGCCGCCCTTTCAGAGGGTGAGGACTGCGAGGGAGCGGATTTTATATTTCTGCCTGAGGTTCCGTTTGATATTGATGATGTCATAAGCAAAATCAATAACCTTCAAAAAAGAAAGAAATCAATCGTAATCGCACTTTCCGAGGGAGTCAAAACACCTGAGGGCATATACCTTGCAGAGCTTGAAAAAACTCTCGGCTTTGAGGATTCGTTCGGGCACAAGATTTTAACGGGTGCGGCACGTTATCTTGCCGGAGTTATAAGCAAGCGTCTTAATTGCAAAACCCGTGCAATTGAGCTTAACACACTTCAACGCTGTTCATCACATATTTCATCAAGAGTTGATATAACAGAAGCATTCCAGTGCGGAGGTGCCGGAGTTCAAGCCGCACTCGAGGGTAAAAGCGGAGTTATGATTACCATTAACCGCATTTCCGATGAGCCGTATCAGTCAAACACTTCCGTATTTGATATATCCGATATTGCAAACATAGAGAAAAAAGTTCCAATATCTATGATTGACACGAAAAATTATACGGTTACCAAGGAATTCACGGATTATGTCAGACCTCTTATACAGGCGGAGATTACACCGATTATGGTTGACGGACTTCCAAGGCACATTACTTTGACCGCTTCGGCCGACAGACCGATGTATTGAAGTATTCCCGTTCAGTATCAATGACAGGTGTAATGACAAAAGATATCACCAATCCAACGCTTAAAACCAACGCAGTTGAAGGTAAAGCTTAAGTACACGTCTTAACGCAGCATTCTCTTTGACACTGCGTTCTAAAACATAGCGTTTCCAACTGACTGACAAAATCCGAATAGGATAAAGTTAATCTTTAAGGAACGCTAAGAGGTGTCGGGGAAATTCCTCGATCGTTATTTTTGGTTCTTTTGGGACGAGCAAAAAGAAAAATAAAATTATTAAATTCAAAAGGAGAGGATAAATAAAAATGAGTAATTCAATAATGCAGGGAATAGTATTTGCACTCTATATAGGCATTATGCTTGGAGTGGGATTTCTGTTCTACAAGAAAAGCGAATCACACGCCGATTACATACTGGGCGGACGTGGTATGAACAAATGGGTAACAGCTATGTCGGCACAGGCATCGGATATGAGCGGATGGCTTCTTTTAGGTCTTCCGGGACTTGCGTACGCTTCATCGCTCGGTGCGACTGAGGCTATATGGACAGCAATAGGTCTTGCACTCGGTACTTATATAAACTGGCTTATTGTAGCTAAAAAACTAAGATTATATTCCGAAAAGACAAAGTCGCTTACAATTCCAGAATTTTTCCAGAACCGTTTCCACGATAAGGGCGTACTTTTAAGAGTTATTCCATCGCTGTTTATACTGATTTTCTTCTTAATCTACACAGCATCGGGATTTGTTTCGGGAGCAAAGCTGTTTAATCTTGTGTTTAACATACCATACTCAACCGCACTTATTATAAGCGTTCTTGTAATAGTTATATATACATTCCTCGGCGGATTTAAGGCGGTGTGCTGGACTGACCTTATCCAAGGAGTAATGATGTTCTTTGCGGTAATAATTATTCCTGTAATGATGATTTTCACACTCACAAAAAATGGATTTACAGCAGGAGATATGAGTGAGCTTTTAAAAATTCCAAAGGGCGGAGAAACCTTTGGGGTTATCAGTATTATAGGCGCTTTGGCGTGGGGACTCGGATACTTTGGTCAGCCTCATATACTTGTAAGATTTATGGCTATAAAGTCTGCGGACGAGGTTAAACCGGCGAGAATTATAGCTATGATTTGGGTTGTAATCTCACTTGCGGCAGCTGTTATACTCGGACTTTTAGGCAGACCTTATCTTATGCAGTTTGCCGAGCCTTTAGCTCAGGGTGCGGAAGAAACTATATTTATGGTTTTGGTAAATAAAATGCTTCCTCCAATCATTGCGGCAGTTTTGTTATCCGCAATTCTTGCAGCTATTATGTCAACCGCCGATTCTCAGCTTTTGGTTACTGCATCTGCTATATCGGGAGATTTCTACAAAGCATTCATCAATAAGAATGCAAATGATAAACAGTTGGTTATGGTAAGCCGAATTACCGTTGTTGCCGTTGCCGTTGTTGCAGGACTGCTTGCATCCGACCCTAACAGTTCGGTATTTGAGATAGTTTCCCATGCGTGGGCAGGCTTTGGTGCGGCATTCGGTCCTATAATGCTTTGTGCATTATTCTGGAAGAAAACCAATGCAAATGGTGCAATTGCAGGAATCATTTCGGGAGGCGTTACAGCTCTTGTGTGGGCGTATCTGCCAAACATCTTAGCATTGTTCGGATTTACAGGCTCACTTCCGACTATATTCAGTCTGTATGAAATAGTTCCCGGATTTATTGTATCATTAATCTTTATTGCTGTGCTTAGCTATGCCACAGGTACTGCTCCTAAAGAAGTTGAAGCTGAATTTGAAAGCATAGCAACGCATTCGTAATTTTATCAGCTCTCGCTGCCGTTTGGCAGCGTCTGTCTATCACGGGCGAACACAGTTCGCCCGTATTTTATTGCAGTATCACACTCAAAAAATCCCCAAAGCATTCAGCCTTAGGGATTTTTAAATTCTCTTAAATAATTCGATTACTGATAATCAAAATAAATGTTTAGCA
>CAMCUJ010000102.1 GCA_945878965.1 uncultured Clostridia bacterium | reverse complement strand
AGGACGGCATTTTAAGTCTTATTTGAAAAAGAGGAATTAGAAATGGTATATAAAGTTAATGTTAATACCGGAAAACGATGTGCAATGATAGATATTACCGCTGAGGTTCAGAAAATAGTTACAGAGAGCGGAGTTGAAGACGGAATTTGTATGGTGTACATTCCGCACACAACTGCGGCGGTTACTATAAATGAAAATGCTGACCCTGACGTTGTACGTGATATGCTTTATGAACTGGATAAAATAGTTCCGTACAGTGACGGTTATAAGCATTTTGAGGGTAATTCAGCGGCACACATAAAGTCTTCAATGTTCGGGTTTTCGGAGAATGTTATAATTGATAGCGGAAGATTATTGCTTGGACGCTGGCAGGGAATCTATTTATGTGAGTTTGACGGTGCGAGAAGTCGAACGGTATACTTAAAAATAATAGATAGCGGTCGGTGACGGCAGAGGAAAGCGAAGCGGAATAGGGTCAAGGGACAGAACGGCGACAGCGGTAAACATCGTATAGTACGGCATTGAGGACGTCCCATGAGATACTGTGGAATAATATTCGTAACATCGTGCCTATAAATAAAAAGGAAGGAAGAGAATTATGTCAGTTTTAGTATGCGGAGGAGCAGGCTACATTGGAAGTCATATGGTAGCCGAACTTTTGAAAAATAACGAAGATGTAATAGTGCTTGATAATCTTCAGAAAGGTCATAAGGATGCAGTACTTGGCGGAAAGCTTATGATAGGTGATTTGCGTGATAATGAATTTATGGATAAGGTTTTCAAAGAGAATGAAATTGAATCTGTAATTCAGTTTGCGGCGGATTCACTTGTCGGCGAAAGCGTTGGAAATCCGCTTAAGTATTATAATAATAACGTGGTATCAACTCTTTGTCTTTTGAATAAGATGAAAGAATATGATGTTAAAAAAATAGTATTTTCATCAACTGCGGCAACCTATGGTGAGCCGGAAAGTATTCCGATTTTAGAGAGTGATAAGACTAATCCTACAAACCCTTACGGCGAAACAAAGCTTGCGGTTGAAAAAGCTCTTAAATGGGCGGATAATGCCTACGGAATAAAGTATACCGCATTAAGATACTTCAATGCTGCCGGCGCAATTGATGACGGAAGCATAGGCGAGGACCATAATCCCGAGTCGCATCTTATTCCGATAGTACTTCAGGCGGCACTTGGAAAGCGTGACGGAATAAGTATATTCGGTGATGATTATAAAACCGAGGACGGAACATGTGTAAGAGATTATATTCACGTAACCGACCTTGCAAAAGCACATGTCCTTGCACTTAAGAAAATGCGAAATGGCGGCGAAAGCGGAATATATAATCTCGGAAACGGAAACGGATTTTCTGTTAAAGAAGTAATAGATATTTCACGTGAGGTTACAGGCGTAGATATTAAGGCTAAGGTTGAGGCAAGACGTCCGGGTGATCCGGCAGTCTTAATTGCATCCGCTGAAAAGGCTAAGCGTGAGCTTGGCTGGAATCCTGAATATACCGACCTTTCGGGAATAATAGAAACCGCATGGAATTGGCATAAAAACCATCCGAATGGGTTTGATAAATAAGTTAAAATATTGATGAATGGAAAATAAGGGTGAGAATTGAATTCAAATTTGAGGATATATTCAAATTCAAGTTTAATAACTATTTTATTGGAATTTGCAGATGCCTAAAAAATTTTAGCGGGGAGTTGATTCAAGTATGGAAACTAAGGTTTCAGAAGTAATAGCTGATATGATGAAAATAGAGGAACACTATAAGGGAATACAAAATGAAGTAAATAATCTTGCTGAAATATGCATAGGCGGAGGAAGTATTGATCCCGAACTTTATACCAAGTATGAGGTTAAAAGAGGACTCAGAGATATTAACGGCAAAGGCGTACTTGCGGGACTTACCGAAATTTCAGAAGTGCGTTCGTATACGATTGTAGACAGTGAGCTTGTTCCTTGTGAAGGTAAACTATTTTACCGTGGAATTGATATTGAAGACATAGTGGAAGGATTTATAAAGGATAAAAGATTTGGATTTGAAGAAACAACTTATCTGTTGCTTTTCGGAAAGCTTCCTAATTCAGATGAGCTTGACCGTTTCACTAAGCTTATTTCGGAATTCAGAATTTTGCCGCAGAGCTTTGTAAGAGATATAATACTTAAAGCTCCGAGTGCAGATATGATGAATACTCTTACAAGAGGTGTGCTTGCACTATATCCTTATGACAGAAAGGCAAATGATATTTCGATCTCTAATGTTTTGTCGCAGTGTTTAAGATTAATTGCAACAGTACCGCTTCTTGCTGTATACAGTTATCAGGCATATAACCATTATCATGACGGAAACAGCCTTTATATTCATTCGCCAAAGCCGGAGCTTTCGACAGCAGAGAATATTTTAAGAATATTAAGACCTGACAGTCAATATACGGAGTTTGAGGCTAAAATATTAGACCTTGCGTTAGTGCTTCATGCAGAGCACGGAGGAGGAAATAACTCTACATTTACAACACACGTTGTAACCTCGTCCGGAACAGATACATATTCGGCAATTGCGGCGTCGCTCGGTTCATTGAAAGGACCTCGTCACGGCGGTGCAAATATCAAGGTTTATGAAATGTTCGAGGATATGAAAAAGACGGTTAAAGACTGGTCAAATGAGAATGAGGTTTCGGAATACCTTATTAACCTTCTTAATAAAAAAGCATTTGATAAAGCAGGACTTATTTATGGAATGGGTCATGCTGTGTATTCGCTTTCTGACCCGAGAGCTAATATATTCAAAAGATTTGTTGAAAAGCTTGCACAGGAAAAGAACAGAATGGAAGAGTTCAAGCTTTATTCACTTGTTGAAAAGCTTGCACCTCAGATTATAGCGAATGAGCGAAAAATATACAAAGGCGTCAGTGCCAATGTAGATTTTTACAGCGGATTTGTTTATAGTATGCTTGACCTTCCGAAGGAACTGTTTACACCGCTTTTTGCGATGTCAAGAATGGCAGGCTGGTCAGCTCATCGAATTGAGGAGCTTATGAATGCAAGCAAGATAATAAGACCTGCTTATAAGAGTGTTGCAAAGCATTCAGAATATATTCCGCTTTCGGAAAGAAAATAATTGATCGGACTAAATTTCGCTGTAAATGAAATTTGATTTAATAATTAAAAAAACTAATGATAATGAACGGAGGGGATAAAATGTTTGAACTTAATATAAGATTCCAGATTGCCGCTTTTTTGATGTGGCTGCTTATTGTAGTAGATTACAGACGAAACTCGCATTTGCAATTACTTTCAACTAAGTGTTTCAGAACTTTACTCATACTTACGGGTTTGAATTTAGTATTTGATGGTATAACGGTTTATACGGTAAATCATATAAATGAAGTTCCTGTATGGTTTAACGACTTGGTACATAAGTTATTTTTGGGAAGCATTGTAATTATAATGTTCTTTAATTTCTTGTATGTGTATATTCTTGCGAATAATCAAAGACGGATTAAAACACATAAAATGCTACTATTGCTTATTCCGATTTTTATTTCGGCAATAATAATATTGTTTGGAAAGCTTGATTATCGTATTACGGAGAATGCAGCATATTCTTATGGAACTTTAGTGTATGTTGTATACGTATGCGGTATTTTATATCTGATAAGTGCTTTTTCGCTTACAGTAAATAAAAAAATTGAGCTTAATACATATCAGCGTCATTCGATCAGAACAGGGCTTGCTATCTGGTTTATAATACTTATGGTTCAGATGATATTTCCAAGACTTCTTTTATCGGGACTTGGTCTTATTCTTATGGTTTTGTCTGTGTATTTCTCTTTTGAAAACCAGAAAGAGAACTATGATGCAATGATAAGATGCTTTAACAAGACGGCTTTTCACAGAATGATTTGTGAGTATAACGAAAAGGGCAAGGATATGTATTTGCTTAGTGTAAGCTGTGATAATTTTGAACACATAAATAATATTTCCGGATATGACTGCGGCCTTGATATACTTAAATCTATTGTTAAGGTGCTTAAAAAGTATTTTGGAAATTATATTTATCATTCCGAAAATAATACGTTAAGCGTTTTCAGAAGCTCCGAAACAGATGATGATTATTTAAATAAGATATTTGAGGAGCTTTCACAAATTAAATTTGATAAATTTGAAATAAGATTTCACATCAAGGAAATAAATCTTGGAAAATATATAGTTGAAGTTGATGATACATATGAAACTCTTGACTTTATGTCAAATGAGTTAAAAGGCAGAGAAAGCGGCATCTATAGTCTTAATGAGGATATGTGGAAAAGAAAACAACGGCATGACAGCATTGTGCATATAGTTTCTGAGTCGCTTAAAAATGACGGTTTTGAAATGTTTTATCAGCCGATATATAATACAGCTGAAAAGTGTTTTTCTTCGGCTGAAGCGCTTCTACGCTTTAAAAAGTCAAGCACAAAGGATTTAGGGTTTGTATCACCTGAGGAATTTATTCCTATTGCCGAGGAAAAGGGAATGATTGTCGAGCTTGGGGATCGTGTCTTTGAGATGGTTGCCCGTGATATTAAAAACCATAATATGCTTGATTTTGGCATTGGATATATTGAAGTCAATCTTTCAAGAATTCAGACGGTTGCCGTTGGTATTGCGGAGCATTTAAAGAATCTTATTTCAGAGTACGGTATTTCTCCGGA
This sequence comes from uncultured Clostridia bacterium, assembly GCA_945878965.1. Lineage (GTDB taxonomy): Bacteria > Bacillota > Clostridia > Monoglobales > Monoglobaceae > CAMCUJ01. The sequence goes on along the minus strand of CAMCUJ010000102.1, from coordinate 1,137 downwards.
ATTTCTTAACCTTGAGATTACTGAAACTGCGTCTGTAAGCTCAGAGGAAATACTTACAGAGAATATGAAGAGTCTGAAAGAATCCGGATTCAGCCTTTCTATGGACGATTTCGGAACCGGATATTCAAATCTTTCACAGATTAATAAATCTGATTATGAGCTTATAAAGCTTGATAAGAGCATTATTTGGCCTGCATTTGATGAAAAGGCGGACGAAGCTTCTAAGAATTCGGCTGAAAAAATTCTTGAATGCAGTATTAATATGATTAAGTCTATGGGAATTAAGATTGTAGCTGAGGGCGTTGAAACCAAGGAAATGGTTGATTACCTTACAGAGCATGGAGTTGATTATCTTCAGGGCTACTATTTCTCAAGACCTATAAATTCAGACGAGTTTATGGAATTTATCAAGGGAAAAGCGGTCAGCTGATTTTAACCTTGGCGGTAACTAGCAACTGTTGTCAATGGGCGGATATGGAATCCGCCCCTACATAGCACTAAACATAAAGATTTATATCCTTTAGGATAGTAGGGTTTTACGTTCATATTTACCTTAAAATAGAAAAATAAATAATGACAGAAAAGGGGCAGGCTAAAAAACGCTTGTCCTTTTAATATAGCTTTGAAAGCAATGTATTACAGTACATATTAAGCAGATCACAAAACAGAATTAGCTTTAACAAAATTTTATGCGTAACATATTATATAATGACCGGTTTAAAATAACATAGGATGTAGTTTTGGAAGTTAAGAGATAGGTTTTATCAGAGGTTAACGTTTTAACTATATGAAACATAGAATTATGAATAAGATAAAGTAGGAAGGTGTTTTGATGAATAAGCAGCTTAAGATTTCATTTATAGGCGGAGATTTAAGACAAATACGGGTTATAAACAGATTTTCGGAGGACGGATATTCTGTGAACATATTCGGTTTTGAAGAATGCGAAGATATAAGCTTTGAAAGCAGAGTTAATGTTAAAGAAACGATTTTTGATGCAATTTGCGGAGCAGATATAATTATACTTCCGCTGCCGTTTACAATCGGTCAGGAAATTATAAATATGCCGTTTTCAAAAAATACGGTATATGTAAGCGATATTATAAGAAAAATCAGTTCCGAACAGATTTTGTTTGT
>CAMCUJ010000101.1 GCA_945878965.1 uncultured Clostridia bacterium | reverse complement strand
GGTAAAATATAACTCATTTTTTCTCCTTTTCTTTGGTAAATTCATTTCATTGTTTTAATGTTTATTATTCGGTATTACGCAGGTTATTATTCGTAATGCCGCCTGTAAATACGGCGGATACCACCCTGTCGTTTCCGCTTAAATCTTTTGTAATTTCAATATCTTTAAATCTGCCCGATTTATTAAATAATTCAGAAACTGTACCGCCTTGGTTATAACCTATTTCAAAAGCTAAAAGTCCGCCTTTTTTAAGCTTGCACGAGTTTATAATTTCTCTGTAGAATATAAGTCCGTCCTTTCCTCCGTCAAGCGCCGAAATCGGCTCATAGCCTTTTACATTTTCCTCAAGAGTTGAAACTACGGACGTTTCTATATACGGCGGATTTGAAACAATGCAGTCAAATTCAAAGTCTGATTCGGGAAATCCGCTTAAAATATTATGCCTTAAAAAGGTGATTTTGTCGCTGAGCTTATGTGCTTTGGCATTTTCCTCTGCAACGCTTAACGCTTCTTCTGAAATATCAATGCAAACGGCTCTTGCGTTTTTCAGATAGTGAACAAGACTGACTGCAATACAGCCTGAGCCTGTTCCTATGTCTAAAATTCGTAGTTCTCTGTTTGAATTTTGCTTAAAGTGATTTAAGATATACTCAACAAGAATCTCCGTATCCGGTCTTGGAATCAGTGTGTTTTCATTAACAATGAATTCAAGTGACATAAATTCACATTTGCCGGTTATGTATTGTACAGGCTTTAATGCTTTAAGGTCATTAAGTGCCTGCAAAGCTTTTGAATAATCGTTTTCTGATACAGTGAAATCTTTTCCGATTAAGTAATCGGTTTTGCTGAGCTTAAATATATCTCTTAAAACTATGGAAATATCAAAAGACGGAGAAAAGTTTTCTTCGTCTTTGATTGTACCGTTTTCTTTAAGGTGTTCAAGCTCACTAAAAAGCTCGGAAATCATATATTTTTTAAGCTCTGAAAATCTCATAATATTCACCCCGCAGAGTGGTAATTACCACTTATCGTCATTCTTATCTGACGGAATAACACTGTTTAGTGAAGCGATAGCGACTTCAATTTGGCTGTCGTCAGGCTCACGTGTGGTTATATACTGAAACCATAGTCCCGGCATACTGATTGCTTTTGTAAACCAGTTGTCATGCCTGCCTGCAAATTTTATAATTTCATAAGAAAGACCGGCAACTACGGGTAAAAGCAAAAGTCTGTAGCCAAGTCTTGCAAATACGTTCATATCCCAGGAAATAAGCGAGAATATTATTATGCTTATAACCATAACTATAAGCAAAAAGCTTGTACCGCAGCGAGGGTGAAGTCTTGTCTGCTTTCTGACATTTTCAACTGTAAGAGGAAATCCTTTCTCATAGCAGTGTATAGATTTATGCTCTGCACCGTGGTACATAAAGACTCTTTTAATATCTTTCATTTGTGAAACAAGAGCCAGATAAGCTATGAATATTATAATTCGGATTATGCCTTCAATTAGGTTAAGAAACAGATGTCTTGAAATTATCGGCTTTAAAAATCCTGTTATGAAAGATGGTAAAAGAATGAATAAACCAACACTTAAAAATAAGGATAAAATAACCGAAATATAAATAGCGGCATCCATTGCCTTTTCTGAACCAAGCTTTTCTTCAAGCCACATTTCAAACTTTGACGGTTCTTCTTCAATAGGCTCTCCGTCCTCGTCAATTTCAAAAAATTTAGCTGAGTACATAAGCGATTTAATTCCGATTATCATAGAATCAAAAAAGCCGATGCAGCCTCGAACTATAGGGAGCTTGAAGAACTCGTTTTTTCTGACCTTTCCTATCTCCTGTTTATCAATAATTATTTCGCCGTCAGGCTTTCTTACAGCCGTTGCGATGGTGTGAGGTCCTCGCATCATTACACCTTCGATAACTGCCTGCCCGCCTATACTGGTTTTGTGAATTTTATTTTGTTTGCTGTTTTCTTTATCTGCCAAAAAAATTCACTCCTTTTTTAGAATCTGATATTTTAATGCTTTAATATTCATTATACCATATAGGTAGAAAATCCGCAAGGACTTTTTAACCTCGGCGGCAACGAGCCGCCGAAATGAAGTATTCTCGGTCGGCTGTCGCCGACGGGACGTAAAGATGAACATTTGTTGTCCGTTGATGATTGTATATTTTTAGTTGATACAAGGTAGTAGGGGACGGCGTCCCCGACGTCCCGAAATGCTAATCTACGCTTGAAACTGCAAACGAAAGGGGAAAATCAACAAACATAAGCCTTAACGAAGCGTTCAACAAAACGATACGTTCTAAAACGTCAAACTCACGCTTGACGTGCTAAGAAAATCCGAAAAGAATGAAGATAATCTTTAAGGAACGCTGAGGGGTGTCGGGGAATTTCCCCGACCGCCGTTTTTGGTTCTTTTTGGGCGAACAAAAAGAACAAACCACTATATTACAAAAAGAGTCTGAGACAATATTCGCCTCAGACTCTTTTTTATTATCGTTCAGCAATAGTGCTGCTGTTAAGGTAATGTGCCTTAAGCATTAGCCCTGCATACGCTGTAATTCTTCCCACTTAGCGTCAACGTCTGCCTGGAACTTCTCTATCATCCACTCATTGCCCTTCTTGAACATATGACGGAATCTGCCCTGTACCTTTAGGAAGTCCTCAACAGGAAGCTTTGTTTTCGGAGTATATGTGATAGTAAGCTTTCCGTTTTCAACCTCATATAAAGGCCATACGCATGTATCAACTGCAAGCTTGCATAAATCCAATAGCTTCGGAGTGTCATATCTCCAACCACGAGGACATGGAGCAAGTACGTTTAAGAAACAAGCACCCTTTGTGTATATAGCCTTCTCAGCCTTCTTGCCAAGGTCGCTGAAGTTTCCAAGAGGTGCAGACTGAGCAACGTATGGAAGATTGTGACTTGCCATAATCATTGTTAAGTCCTTCTTAAGCTGCTGCTTACCCGGAACCTTGCTTCCTGCCGGTGATGTTGTTGTATCTGCAAATGTAGGAGTAGCTGATGAACGCTGAATACCTGTGTTCATATAAGCGCCGTTGTCATAACATACATAAACCATATCATGACCTCTTTCCATTGCACCTGAAAGCGACTGAAGACCGATATCATAAGTACCGCCGTCACCACCGAACGCAATGAACTTTGTTTCGCCTTCATAGTCAAGCTTACCCTGCTTCTTAAGTGATGCATAAGCCGCCTCAACGCCTGAAACAGTTGCACCGCAGTTCTCAAATGCACTGTGAACAAATGAGTCTTTCCATGCTGTGTATGGATATGTGAATGTTGAAACCTCCAAACAACCTGTTGCACTGCCGATTACGGCTCTGTCTTCAGGCTTTATAGCTCTTAGGACAGCACGTACTACTGTAGGAGCACCACAGCCGGCACACATTTTATGTCCGCCTGCTAATCTGTCCGGATTCTTTGCAAGTTCTTTAAGATTATATGCCATTTTATTTCACACCTTTCAATTTTTAAATTAGTCACGAAGTGCAAGCCAGTTAAATCTCTCTTTTACTTCGCCTGTCTTTGCTATTTCTTCAAGAGTTGTATATACTTTCTCGATATCTGTTGTCTTAACATCACGTCCACCAAGACCATATACATAGCTTACAGCAGGAACAGTTGCACCGGCAGCATATAAAGCCGAAGTTACATCTGTATAAAGAGGTCCGCCCGCAGCATTAAATGATGCAGCCTTATCCATTACAGCAACAGCCTTACACTTTGAAAGTGCTTCTGCGATTTCTTCTACAGGGAACGGTCTGTATACTCTTATCTTTACAAGACCTGCCTTAACGCCCTTTTCTCTTAGCTGATTAACCACATACTTTGCAGTACCCGCTGTTGAGTTCATTACAACGATTGCGATTTCAGCGTCATCCATCTTATATTCTTCAAACAGACCGTATTTTCTGCCTGTCATCTTTTCAAAATCAGCGGCAACGTCAAGAATAACCTTCTTTGCGTTTACCATTGCCATATGCTGCTGATACTTATGCTCTGTGTAATACGGAGGCAAGTCAAGAGGACCCATAGCTATCTTCTCATCTTTATTTAATAAGTAGTGCTTTGGCTTGTACTCTCCAACGAAAGCCTTAACATTCTCGTCCTCGATAAGATCAAGATTTTCTACAGCGTGGCTTGTTATGAAACCGTCATAACAGTTCATAACAGGAAGCATAACATCCTCATGCTCTGCAATTCTAAGTGCCATAACCATATTATCATAAGCTTCCTGACTTGTTTCACCGTAAATCTGAATCCATCCGGAATCTCTTGCACCCATTGTATCAGAGTGGTCGTTGTGTATGTTAAGAGGTCCCGATAATGCTCTGTTTACTGCATTAAGTACGATCGGAAGTCTTGATGATGCAGCGATATAAAGCATTTCCCACATTAGGGCAAGACCGTTTGATGATGTTGCAGTAATTGTTCTTGCACCGGCAGATTCTGCACCGATACATGCTGACATTGCCGAATGCTCAGATTCAACAGGAACAAATTCTGTATCAACCTGTCCGTTATTTACAAATGAAGCAAAATACTGCGGTATTTCTGTTGATGGAGTTATAGGGAATGCGGCAACTACATCCGGATTGATCTGACGCATTGCTATTGCAACGGCTTCATTACCGCTTAGTCTTTCACGAATAGCCATTTCTTTTTTTCTCCTTTCAAATGCCGGCAAGGATATGCCGTAAGTTTCAAAAATTTATATAATTATTAGATATTAGTCGTTATTATCAACCATTTCTATTGCACCGAAAGGACATACATTGGCACATACACCGCAGCCCTTACAGTGATCGTAATCGAAATCTTCTCTTTTGCCGTCCTGGTTAACAGGTATTGATGAATCAGGGCAAACAGGGAAGCAAAGCAGACACTGCTTACACTTATCCTTTATATATATAGGCTTATCTGATCTCCAGTCGCCTGTTCTGAATTCAGCAGAATTACCTGCATCATATACAACACCGCCCGGTGTTAAGTCCTTCCAAGAAGCTGTTGGCTCGTAGCATTTTTTACTCATAGTCCTTTTACCTCCTCAACACTGCGCTTTAATGCGTTCATGTTACCTTCAATAACCTGAGGCTTTGATGCGAATTTATGCTTATATGAACCTTCCATATCAGCAATAAAATCATCTATCGGCATTATACCCGAAACCTTAACTATAGCTGCAAGCATAGGAGTATTTGGGAAATATCTGCCTAAACAATCAACAGAAATTGTTTTTGCGTCGATTGTGTAAATCTTTCCCTTATAACCATCAAGCTTTTTGCTGATTTCCTCAGGAGTTTTGCTTGTATTAATAACAATACCGCCGCTTTCCTTTAGTCCTGCTGTTACATTTACCGAATCGATTAAAGATTCATCAACTACTACTACGTAATCAGGCTCATAAATGTTACAATGAACTGTTATAGGTTCATCTGAAAGTCTGTTATAGGCAGTAATCGGAGCACCCATACGCTCAGGACCGTACTCAGGGAATCCCTGAACATACATTCCGGTATTAAACGCAGCATCGGCAAGCAAAAGTGATGCAGTTTTTGCACCTTGTCCGCCTCTTCCGTGCCATCGTATTTCAACGACTTTTGACATAATAATAACCTCCTACTCAGGCAGAACCGTTATTAATTCCGCCTTGTATTTTATATGTTTTTTAAAATATATATTATACTCCGCAAAGCGGGTCAATATAGTTTTTGGCAGACCGGATTTTAAATTAAATTTTTAAACATCGCAGTCAAACCCTTATTTTAATTATACTCCCTTTAATTATATTTGTCAAGGAAATT